>JAYVUC010000054.1:0-28824 GCA_043788295.1 Phycisphaerales bacterium | reverse complement strand
TGTGTGCCTGGGGTGGTTCTTCGCTCCTGCTGGCTGCCCTCTGGATCCACCAGGTCCGCACCCGCAACGCCACTCTGGTTGACGTCGGTTGGACGCTGGCGATTGGTCTCAGCGCAAACTGGTATTCCATCGCAGCCAGCGGTTCCGTCACCAGCCGGCTTGTCGCGGGCGTGCTGGGAGGCCTCTGGTGCCTTCGCCTCTCGTGGCACCTTCTCGCCGATCGAGTCATCGGCCGCAAACCCGAGGACGCCCGATACCAGAACCTTCGGACTCACTGGGGCAAGTCTGCCAACGCTGGTTTTTTCTGGTTCTATCAGGCCCAGGCACTCGCTGCGGTCCTCCTCACAGTTCCGTACCTTCTGCTCGCCCGCGATCCTGCGCCCTCGCTGTCGGCCTTGCGGCTCGCGGCGATCGGGCTTTGGACCCTGGCGATCGTTTGCGAAACGTGGGCCGATCGCCAGCTTGCCGCGTGGCGCCGTGACCCCGCTCACAAGGAACAGACGTGCCGCACCGGCTGGTGGCGATTGTCCCGTCACCCCAACTATTTTTTCGAGTGGGTTGTCTGGGTCGCCCTCGCGCTGGCGGCATCGTCCACCCCCCTGGGCTGGGTCGCCTGGTTCGCGCCCTTGGTCATGCTCGTGCTCGTCACGAAGGTGAGTGGCATCCCCTGGGCCGAGGCGCAGTCGATCCGCTCCCGAGGCGACGACTACCGGCGTTATCAGAAGGAAACCAGCGCGTTCGTGCCATGGTTCTGGCACAGTGAGCCAGTGTCCAGATGAACATCACCTCTCTTGTTGATTCTGGCATCCTTCCCGATCCGCTTATTCGCGCGGGCATCCGTCGTCAGCTGCGCGAGCGGCTCAGGAGCGAGCGTGAGGGCGGACCCGATGCCGTCAGCGAACGCTTCCGCGCGTTTCTCACCGGGCTCGCCCGCTCGCCAATCGCCGTCAGCACCGCGTCGGCGAACGAGCAGCACTACGAGGTACCCGCCGAGTTCTACAAACTCTGCCTCGGGCGCAACCTCAAGTACAGCAGCGGGCTCTTCGTCCCCGGGGTGCGATCGCTCGATCAGGCAGAAGAAGCGATGCTCGCCCTATATGAGTCGCGGGCGGGGCTGGCTGATGGCCAAGAAGTTCTTGAGCTTGGCTGCGGGTGGGGCTCGCTCACCCTCTGGATCGCCGCCAAATATCCAAGGTCGAACATCACGGGTGTCTCAAACTCCAGCTCGCAGCGCGAGTACATCATCGCTCAGGCCGCCCGGCGAGGGCTCGCCAACATCCGCATCATCACCTGCGACATAAACACGTTCGACCCTTCAGCCCAGGCTGTCCGCCCCGCCGACCGCGTCGTTTCAGTCGAGATGTTCGAGCACATGAAGAACTGGCCCGAGCTATTCCGCCGCGTCGCCTCGTGGATGAAGCGCGACGCCCGCTTCTTCATGCACATCTTCACGCACCGCGACGTTGCGTACCACTTCACGCCCACCGGCGACGACGATTGGATGGCCTGCCACTTCTTCACCGGTGGCATGATGCCAAGCGACGACCTGCCCCTCCATATCAACCACCACCTCAGGGTTGCCGATCACTGGCGCGTCTCGGGCGAGCACTATGGCAAAACGTCTGAAGCCTGGCTTGCAAACCTCGACGATCACCGCGACCGCGCGATCGAGACCTTCTCACGCGTCTACGGCTCACGCGACGCCGAACGATGGATCAACCGCTGGCGGGTCTTCTTCATGGCGTGCGACGAACTCTGGAACTTCAAGGGCGGTTCCGAGTGGATCGTCTCGCACTATCTCATGGAGCGTGCGGACCACGCGAGTAGCGAAAAACTCCCGTCATCGCACACCGAGAAAGCATGCAGGTCTGATTGAGCCATCTCGCGGCCAATCTCGCTCTCCGCGATGTTCCGTGCCGCGAATCTCTTATTTCTTGTACTCAAAAACACCCCGCCCGCTCTTGTCGCCAAGTCGTCCCGCAGTCACGAGCTGTTTGAGCAGAGGGCAGGCCCGGTACCGCTCGCTATTGAGCCCTTCGGCCAGCACGTCCATGATGTGGGCACAGGTGTCGAGCCCGATGAAATCCGCGAGCCGCAAGGGCCCCATCGGGAAATTGCACCCCAGCTTCATGATCTCGTCGATGTGCGCGGGCTCGGCAACGCCCTCCATCCACGCGTAGAACGCCTCGTTGATCATCGGCATCAGCACGCGGTTGGAGACAAACCCCGCCCGGTCGTTCGCGGGAATCGCCGTCTTGCCCATCGCCGCCGCCAGTGCGAGCACGCGCTGGGTTGTCTCCGGGCTCGTCTGGATCCCCTTGATCACCTCGACGAGCTTCATCACCGGCACCGGATTGAAGAAGTGCATCCCGATGACCCGCTCGCCCGCGCCCTTGCTCGCGTGCTCGGCTGCTGCGGCGATCTCTGTAATGCTGATCGAGCTCGTGTTGCTCGCCAGAATCTGCTTCCCGGTGAACAACCGCGCGAGCTGCGTGAAGAGATCTTTCTTCACCGTCGCGTTCTCAACGATCGCCTCGACGACCAGGTCTGCCCCCGAGAGCTGGTCGATCATGTGGACATACTTGATGCGGCCCAGGGCGGCGTCTGCGTCGGTCTGCGAGAGCCCGCCCTTGTCCACGCCTTTCTCAACGAGCCGCGCCAGCCGTTTCTTGTGGTCGTCCTGGCAACGCTTGAGTGCGTCGTTGATCTTGTCGAACACCAGCACGTTGAGCTTCGCAATCGCCGCGACCTGCGCGATCCCGCCGCCCATCTGCCCCGACCCGATGACCGCAATCGTGTTGATATCGCTCATGCCCTAAATATAGCAGAATCTTGGTGGCCCGCTTCTCCGAAGCGGGTCTCCGGTCTTCACACTTCTCCCAAGTGTGTCTCTTACTGCGTCCCCGCCTTCGCCAGCACCCCACCCGTCAGCCTGAACACCGTCCACTCATCCATCGCCCCCGCCCCAAGGCTCTTGTAAAACGCGATCGCCGGCGTGTTCCAGTCCAGCACCGACCATTCCAGCCTTGCACACCCGCGCTCGACCGCCAGCCTCGCCAGTGCGAGCAAAAGCGCCTTGCCCAGCCCCTTTCCACGGGCCGTCGGCGTCACGTACAGGTCTTCCAAATAGATTCCCGGCTTGCACTCAAACGTCGAAAAATTGTGAAAGAAGAGCGCGAACCCCTCGGCCTCGCCGCCAACCTCCCCGATCAGGCACTCGGCGTATGGCCGCTCGCCAAAGAGATGCACCGCGAGCGACGCCTCGCTCGTGCGACAGACATGCGACAATTTCTCATACTCCGCAAGCTCGCGGATGAACCGCACGATCGTCGGAATATCCGCCCGGGTTGCTGGCCTGATGTTCAATGGTGCAGACGCATTCGTCACGCTGAGTTCTCCATAGGGTTGGTCGCGTCAAGCAGCGGCCTCTCGGGCACCGCTTCCAGAAGCCGCCGCGTGTACACCTCGCGGGGTGCCGTCAGAATCTCCTCACGAGTCCCGATCTCCACGATCCGCCCGGCCTGCATCACCGCGATCCTGTCGCACACGTGCTTCACCACCGCAAGATCGTGGCTGATGAACAAAAGCGTCAGCCCAAGCTCGCTCCTGAGGTCCATCAGCAAGTTCACAATCTGGGCCTGGATCGAGACATCCAACGCGCTCGTCGGCTCATCACAGATCAAAAGCTCCGGTGCGAGCACCAGCGACCTGGCGATCACCACCCGTTGCCGCTGCCCGCCCGAGAGTTGATGCGGATACCGCGATCCAAACTCCGGCAGACCAACTCGCACGAGAAGCTCAGTAGCACGCCTCCGCCGTTCGCTCCGCGTTCCCACCCCGTGAGCCGCCAGCGGCTCAATGACGGACTCCGCAAGTCTCATTCGCGGGTCAAGGCTCCCGCCCGGATCCTGAAACACCATCTGCACCCGCCGACGAATCGCCAGGAGCCGCTCGCCTCCTGCCTCCAGTACATCGGTCCCATCGAAGCGAATCATTCCCGAGTCCGCCGCCACAAGCCGCACGATGGCGCGGCCCACCGTGCTCTTGCCGCTCCCCGATTCCCCGACCAGCCCCAGCGATTCGCCCTTGGCAATGGCAAACGAAACGCCATCCACCGCTGTCCGCCTGCCTGATACCCGCTGCAGCCACCCTGAGCGAACTGGAAACGAGACCGTGAGACCCTGAATGTCGAGCAGGGGAGGCGCCAGCGCGGACATTTGGGGAGTCGCGGGGAATGAGTTTCGAGCTGGCACTGCGAAATGGTAGAGGCGACCGATGGCGGACGTGGCGGACGTGGCGGACGTGGCGGCGTGAGCACCGTACCCACATGCAAAGCGCGGATCAGGGAGCCTTGATGACCGCAGGGCGGGTTGCGGCGTCGTACGTGATCGTGATCCGGCCCGAAGCACCGATCTCAGCGAGCTGCGCGTTGCGGCTCTTGGAAACCGGCCCCGCCATGGCGATCATCAGGTCGTTGAACTTCACGAAGCCATTGGGCCCCATGATCTCGATGCACCCGATGGTTGCAAAGACCTCCGCCAGCGTGTCAGGCCCGTCGTGGATGAGAAAGTTGTCGTAAACCTGCCACGCGCCGTTCTCGAGGGAGAGCGCGCTGTGGACGCGATAACTCGGAACCCACGCCTTGATCGTGTGCGTCTGCTTGCTGGCAAGCCCCACGCTCTGGACCGTCTTCCCGTCGTCGCACATGACCCCGAATCGCAGGACCGGGAAGTCCTTCGAAAGGGCGACACCCTTGGAATCGGTGCCTGAGGCCGTCAGGCGGTAGATCGGAATCAGATACCTGGCCTTTTGATCACCCTTGGGGTACGCCCAGGACTGGGTAAGCCCAAGCGAAATGCCACCCACCCGGAGAGAAACATTTCTCATGGGATGCTCCTTGGCAGGACAACCGACCCTGCGATGCCATCATACAGATCGGCAGGACAGCCGTTTGCGCGTGTGCCGGGAGGCCTCCAAGCCAGATCCAGGCGTACCCGCGGGGTATGCAACCCGCTCGCCCTCCGCAACCCGGCGGGCTATAGTCCTCGCCCGGGATTGGTCCCGATTGTTCTGGTTCGGTTTGGAGTTTGGCGTCGTTTGGAGTATCACGTGGTTCGACTTCGCTTTCAGCGTACCGGCCGGCACAATCACCCCTGCTATCGCCTCGCCGCGATCGACTCGCGCACCCGGCGCGATGGCCCTGTGATCGAGAATCTGGGCTGGTACAACCCCATCGACCCCGATGCGGGCAAACAGGTCAACTTCAACGAGGACCGCATCAAGTACTGGCTCTCGGTGGGTGCTCTGCCCAGCGAGACCGTCGAGGACATCCTCGCCAAGCGCGGGATCGGCAACCTCAAGGCTTGGGACGAACGCCGCAAGAGCCGCAGTGCCGTCGTCGCCAAGAACAAGGTGACCGCCGCCGCAGCCGCCGAGGCCGCCGCCAACGCCCCCAAGAAAGACGCGAAGAAGTAAGCCTCAGACCTATCGAGCAACTCTGAGACCCTCGGCATGTCCCGAGGGTCTTTTCATTTGCATCGCGTGTACGATCGGGCGAAAGAGACGACCGTTTGAACGCAGAGGGCACGGCGAGCGCAGAGGGAAGAATACATGGGGACTTGCCTGTGTTCAGTTTTTGGTCTTGAGCCGGTCCCTCCACCCGTTCATGCTCGCTGTCTTCCTCCGCGATCTTCGCGTCCTCTGCGTTCAATCGCCTTTCCAGAACTCCCATGCCGCTCCGCATCGACATCCTCACAACCTTCCCCGAGATGTTCGCCGCCGAACCGCCAGCCGCCCTAGGCGTCAGCATCCCCGCCCGCGCCCGTGCTGCGGGCCTCATCGAGTGGCACGCCACCGACATCCGCGCCTTTTCCACCAACCGACACGCCAAGACCGACGACCGCCCCTTCGGCGGCGGCCCCGGTATGGTCATGATGTGCCAGCCCCTTTTCGACGCCGTTGCCGCAGTCGAGGCCCTGGACCCGCGCCCAGTGCAGCGAATTCTCCTCACGCCCCAGGGCGTGCCGCTCACCCAGCCGCTGGTCGAAGAGCTTGCAAAGAGAGAACGCCTGCTCCTGATCGCGGGCCACTACGAGGGCATCGACGAGCGCGTCATCGAGGCTCTGGCACCGATGGAAATCAGCATCGGCGACTACGTCCTCTCGGGCGGCGAGCTGGGCGCGATCGTTCTCGTCGACGCCATCACGCGCCTCCTTCCCGGCGCGCTGGGCGACGAGCTCTCTGCCCTGGGCGATAGCTTCTCGCCAGTCGGCCCCGGCGGCCAGCGACTCCTCGATTGCCCGCACTACACCCGCCCACGCGAATGGATGGGCCGAATCGTGCCCGACGTGCTTCTCTCGGGCGACCACGGCAAGGTCGACGAGTGGCGAATGCAGCAGATGCTCGACCGCACGAAAGCACGAAGGCCGGATATGTTGGGAGACAGTGGCACTGGGGATTAGGCATTGGGCATTGAGCATTCGGAAAGAGAAGAGGGCCCGAGATCCCTCCGGATTCCGGCCTTCTTGCTCTCATCTGCATTTTTCTGGTGCCAAGTCCCAAGTGGCGAGTGCCTTTCCCTTCCGACCCTCCTCTCACAAAGTGCCTTCATTTGCCACACGCCCATTTGGGTCACCCCACCCCAGCACCCCCACGTCCTACCATCGCCCCGTGCGCCCGTAGCTCAGCTGGATAGAGCAGCGGTTTCCTAAATCGCAGGTCAAAGGTTCGAATCCTTTCGGGCGCGTTCCCTCCTTGTTGCCGCTGTGTTGACCGTCACACAGGTTTCCGGGGCTTGTCGGGCTGCGGGGATATCCTCTGTCCCACTCCATGGCAGACCCGCGCCAATCTCCCGCGATGCAGCAGTTCTACCGCTTCAAGCGGCAGCACCCTGATTGCGTGCTCCTCTTTCGCATCGGCGACTTCTACGAAACCTTCGACGACGACGCCGTCACCCTCTCCAAAGTCCTGGGGCTCACCCTCACCCGCCGCACCGAAGGCCTGCCCATGGCGGGGGTGCCCTTCCATCAACTTGAGGTCTATCTCCGCCGGGCGCTGGCCGCCGGGCTCCGCGTCGCCGTCGCCGATCAGCTCGAAGACTCCGCCGTCGCCAAGGGACTGGTCCAGCGCGGCGTCACCCGCGTCGTCACGCCGGGCACGCTCGTTGACGAGGCGTTGCTCGACGAGGATGCGAGCACCACGATCGCAGCCGTCTGTTTCACCGGCACCGGCGACGATTCATTCGTCGCGCTCGCTCTGATCGAAGCCTCGACCGGTGAGTTCACCGTGTCGCACGTCTCGTCCGCCACCGCCGCCGACGAACTTGTGAGACGACGGGCCCGGGAAGTGCTCTTCGCCGATGCTGGGGGCCCGCCGCCCTCGCGCGTTCAAAGGCTCCTCTCACTCGTCGCCCTGCCCGGCACCGCCCGGCCCGCGTGGCACTTTCGCCTCGAAGAGGCCGCCCACGCCCTGCGGTCGCACTTCGCGGTCAAGACTCTCGCGGGCTTCGGCCTGGGCGACACCGATCTCCTGCTCACCGCCGCCGGTGCGCTCGTCCGCTATCTCAAAGAAACGCAAACCCCCGAGGTCGCCCCCGGTGCCGACGGCACGATCGGTGCCCTCGCCCCGCGTGCCACGCTTGCCCACCTGCGCCCGCCGCGCCGCGAGGAGCCCGCCGGGTTCTGCGTCGTTGATGCCGTCAGTCTCCGAGCCCTCGAGGTCGAGCGTGTGCTGCGCCCCGGTGCGGCAACAGCCACCGCAGCGGTCGTCG
The DNA here is from genome assembly GCA_043788295.1 of Phycisphaerales bacterium. GTDB lineage: Bacteria > Planctomycetota > Phycisphaerae > Phycisphaerales > UBA1924 > UBA2396. The sequence goes on along the minus strand of JAYVUC010000054.1, from coordinate 21,056 downwards.
ATCGCTCGCTCGTCGGCACTTTCCTGGGCACAGGGGCAGCCTGCGTCTGCAAGACCGCCATGGGTAAACGCCTGCTCCGTGACTGGCTCTGTCGCCCCCTGGGCACGCTCGACGCGATCAACGCTCGCCAGGCCGCCGTGGCCCTCTTCGTTTCCGACCGCCGCGTTGCAGCAGAGCTGGCCATCGCCCTCGCGGGGGTTCAGGACATCGCCCGCATCGCCGCCCGCGTCTCGCTCGACCGCGCGACGCCCCGCGATGTCGTCGCTCTTGGCACATCGGTCATCCGTCTGCCGATGATCTCCGCCCCGCTCGAGAGCGCCCCCGTGCTCGCCGCCTACGTTGCCCAACTCGCAGACCTGGGTTCCTCGCTCACCCCGCTCGCCGAACACATCGTCGCCGCCTGCGTCGAGAGCCCCCCGCCCCACATGCGCGACGGCGGTTTTTTCAAGGACGGCGTCGACGCCGCACTCGACGAGGCCCGCCTCCTTCAACGCGACGGCGGCACCTGGCTCTCCGCGTATCAGGAGCGTCTGGCTCGAGAGCTCGATCTGCCGGGGCTCAAGGTCGGCTTCAACAAGGTCTTCGGGTACTACATCGAGCTGCCCGCAGCTCAGTCCAAGCGGGCCCCCGCAGCCCTCGAACGCAAGCAGACACTCAAAAACGCCGAGAGATACACAACGCCCGAGCTGCGCGAGTTTGAACGCAAGACCCTCACCGCCGAATCGCGGGGCCTCGACCGCGAGCGAGAACTTTTCCGCGAGCTGACCGACCGCATCCGCCGGCACCTCGCCGAGCTTCAGCGTTTTGCTGCCGCCGTCGCTGCGCTCGACGCCCTCCTGGGCCTCGCCGATCGAGCCGTCGCCAAGGGCTGGACACGGCCCGAGGTTGTTTCCGAGTCCGTACTGCATATCGAAGGAGGACGCCACCCCGTGCTCGAAGAGCTTCTGGGCACCGAGTTTGTCCCCAACGACCTCACGCTTGGAAGTGGTGGGGGAAACTCGGGCGATAGCAGCGGCTCTCTCGCCCTCGTCACCGGCCCCAACATGGCGGGCAAGAGCACGTTCATCCGGCAAGTCGCGTTGATCGTTCTCCTCGCCCATGCCGGCAGTTTCGTGCCCGCCTCCCGCGCCACCGTGGGCCTTTGCGACCGCATCTTCACCCGCATCGGCGCCGACGACGCCTTGCACGCCGGCCAGAGCACGTTCATGGTCGAGATGACCGAGACCGCCGCCATTCTCAATCACGCAACCCCATCGAGCCTCATCATTCTCGACGAGATCGGCCGCGGTACCAGCACCTACGACGGCCTGAGCCTCGCGTGGGCCATCGCCGAGCATCTCGCTGCAAACCCGCCCGCCGCCAACCCCCGCACCCTCTTCGCCACCCACTATCACGAACTGACCGCGCTCGAAGAGCGCCTCCCGGGCCGTGTGCGAAACCTCCACGTCGCCGTCCGTGAATGGCCCAGCCAGAGCGACCCCGGGCACACCGAGATCGTCTTCCTACACCGCATCCTCCCAGGCCGCGCCGACCAGAGCTATGGCGTCCATGTCGCACGCCTCGCGGGCCTCCCCCGCGCCGTCATCGATCGCGCCCGCGAAGTTCTCGCCTCCCTCGACGCAACCAACAACCAGCCTATCGCGCCGCACCACCCAATCGCCGGACGCACGCCCGTCCAGCCCCCGGGTGGCCAGCTATCACTTTTCACCGAGTTCGTCGCCCACCCCGCCGTTGATCAGCTCCGCGAACTCAAGCTCGAATCCCTCAGTCCCATCCAGGCCTTCGACCTGTTGCGGCGGCTCAAGGAATCTGTCGGCGAGTAGTCACGCGTGCTGATACCGTTGCGCATGGTCACACCGGAGATTCTTCGCTCAGCATTCGCCGCAGCACTGCCCTACGACGCCTATGTCGCCACGGGCCGCCCCGAGCAACAGTCAAACTGGAACGCCTTCCACGCCCGCGTGCGCCTCACCATACCGCAGCGAGCTCTCATCGCCGCTTTCACACGCCGCGTCAACATCCTGGTCATCAGTGGAACCTGGTGCGGCGACTGCGTGCAGCAGTGCCCCATCCTCGACCACGTCGCCAAGGTCTTCCCCGCGCCAGCGAACAATCCCGACGCGCCGGGAGTCGATCTGCGATTTGTTGACCGCGACGAGCACATCGCGCTCTCCAACATGGTCAAAATCTGTGGCGGCAACCGCGTCCCCACCGCGATCTTCACCAACGAAGAGCACGAGTTCCTTTTCCTCGCCGGCGACAGGACCATTTCCAGCTACCGCGCGATCGCCGCACGGCAATTGGGATCCTCCTGCCCCGCTCCTGGGGCCCCGATCCCCTCCGACGAGGTCTTGGCCACCACAGCCGACTGGCTCACGGAGCTGGAAAAAGCCCACTTGATTGTCCGGTTATCTCCCAAACTTCGCGGAAAGCACCGGGATTAGTGAAAAATTGACTAGTTTGGTGTTTTTTCGCGTCTGATACCCCCCTGAAGCGACAAATTTCACTTGACATCCTTCGTGATTCTGCGATGATCTGGATTGCAGGTTGAGGATGAGAGACGACAAGACATCAGCGTTCACCTGTGCCGGTCTGCGACGTTTCCGCGTTTCGCAGAGCATCTGAGTACAGGAACGAGCCGAAAAGGCTCAAAGTTCGCTGAGATCGAAACTTGTTCTCCGCTTGCGCGTGGTGCCCGGCGTGTGCCCGGGCAGAGTTTGCGTTCGCATTCAGGAGAGACAGATGAAGACGATTATTGGTTTGGTTCTCGCAGCCGGCATGGCCGGCACGGTTCTTGGCGATGAGTACTCGGGTTTGCAGCTGCACCTTCAGAGCTCAGCCACGCTGGGCCAGGGCTGGATCAACGGCCGGGCTGACGCCGGCGCCAGCTACTCGAACATCGACAACTTCACCGGGTCGGTCTCGGTCAACGGCGGGGCTACGAGCACCATCACCCGCCTCGTCGCCGACGACATCACCAGCGCAGTCAACGGGCTCGCCGGTCAGTCGTTCCGCAAGGTCACCTTCTCGGTCGGCAACCTCAACGCTGTTGCGGTTTCCGCTCGCGTTCGCGTTCGCTTCTGGCTCTCAGACGGCGCTGGCGGCGCTCCGGGCACCTACTACAACGGTGCGGGCTTCTCGTTCAGCCCCATCACCTTCAATGCCAACAGCGCCAACCTGTTCTTCTTTGATCCGGGTGCGGGCGCCATCCCCCAGCTCGCCGCTGGCCAGACCATGTGGGCTGGCATGACCTTCGACAATGTCGGTGCGACCGCTACCACCGCGCAGCTCAATAACCTCGGCCAGCTCATCATGAACCCCCCCGTCATCGGCACCAGCCAGGACGCGATCTTCGCGACCACCAACCCCGGGTCGTTCTTCGGGACCAATAACCCCGCCGGAAGCCTCTCGAACTTCGGCGGCACACCCGTCGCCAACCTCGGCTGGGAGTTCGTTGTCCCCGCCCCCGGCTCGCTCGCCCTCATCGGCATGGGCGGCCTCCTCGCTGGCCGTCGTCGTCGCTAAGACACGACCTCACCTGGCCTCCGGGTGAACGCCTCCGAGTCATTGAACAGCACACGAGAACCCCGGTCAAGCGGCCGGGGTTCTTTCTTTGGTTCTGGTGGCACGCCTCTCCGAGGCGTGCTTTCTTCGCATGGGGTGCAACGGTCACGCCACGCCTGGGATACACGCTCCATATACCCTTTGCTCGTTGATCTTCCGATGCCAGGCGAAAGGGCACGACGATTCGGCGGACCTCATCGCTGGCGTGAGCGCTCGATTCAACTGGAGCCCGTATCAGAGCCCCCGGCGCAACCCGGTGGGGTGGTCGCGGGGCGATCGTTCGCGTCGAATGACATGAAGAGGTCGGCAGCGAGTGTGTCGTTGGAAACGAATGGTGGTCGTGGGCGAACCCTTGCTGGCGCGTGGGGCACAGAGCCCCCGGCTTGCGCCGGGGGCTCTGAAGGGCTTGAGCGCTCGATACAACTGGAGCCCGTATCAGGTCAATCCAGCGGGTTCTCGTCCATGAACTGCAACGGCAGGATCGGCAAGGCGTCGGACTGAGCCGTGTGCACCTGGATTCCGCGCTCGGGCTCGCCGCGAACTTCCTTGTACACGTTCTTGTCGACAAAGCCCTGGAGCTTGCGTGCACGCACCGGATGCTGCAGCTTGCGGATCGCCTTGGCCTCCACCTGGCGCACGCGTTCGCGTGTCACCTTGAAGATGCGGCCGACCTCTTCGAGCGTGTAGGTGTACCCGTCGCCAATGCCGTAGCGCAGCTTGATGATCTCGCGCTCGCGGTAGGTCAGGGTTTTGAGCACAGATTCGATGCGATGCTTGAGGGCCTCGCTCGCGGCCGAATCGCTTGGAGCGTCCTGCTTGCTGTCCTCCAGGAAATCGCCGAAGTAGCTATCCTCGTTCTCGCCCACGGGCCGGTCGAGCGAGACCGGCGAGCGTCCGATCTTCATCACGCGCTTCACCTCGGTGGTGGACATCTCCGCCCGCTCGGCCAATTCGTCGTATGTTGGCTCGATCCCCGTCCGCTGCACGATCTCCTTCTGGATGTTGCGAAGCCTCCCCATCGTCTCGATCATGTGGACGGGGATGCGGATCGTCCGGGCGTGGTCGGCGATCGAGCGGGTGATCGCCTGGCGGATCCACCACGTCGCGTAGGTGCTGAACTTGTACCCGCGCTTGTACTCGTACTTGTCCACCGCCCGCATGAGCCCCGTGTTCCCCTCCTGGATGATGTCCAGGAACGAGAGCCCGCGGTTGCGATACTTCTTGGCAATGCTCACCACGAGCCGCAGGTTGCCGCCCGAAAGATCGCGCTTGGCCTGCTCATACTCCCAGAAAACCGTGCGGATGTGCCGAATCCGGTCGCGAAGGTCGGCCGGATCCTCGAGCACGAGGCTCCGAAGCCCCTCCAGCTCCTCGCGGATCACCACGATGTCGCTCTCGTCGCAGGCGTCGTCGGACTTGATCGCCTTCTTCAGATCGTGCTCGAGCTCGGTCATCTTGTTGGCGATCGACCGCAGCTTGCGGAAAAGCGGGATGATCCGACCCGTCCGCAGGCTCAATTCCTCGGTCAAGGCCGCCATCCGCCGCCGCCGCGTGGCCACTCGGGCCTTGATCGCTCGGGCAAGCTCCTTGTCCCCCGCCTTGCGCGCCGCTCGCACGGCATCCCAATCGGCCCGGTTGAGAACCAGCAGCTTCTCCAGTGTCTCGACGTTGCCGGGAATCCGCCGCGCGATGCGTTCCTTCGCGTTGGTCTCGGCCGTCGAGATCCGCATCGTGCGATCAAACGGCATGTCGCCGCGATGCACCGATTTGAGAATCTCAACCGCCTGCGTCACGATGTGATCGCTCTCCAGGCATCGGCGACGGAACATCATCCGCGTCGTCTCGACCTTCTTGGCGAGCCGAATCTCCTCCTCGCGAGTCAGCAGCGGGATCGACCCCATCTGCGACAGGTACATGCGGATCGGATCGTCGAGCCGCCGCGAGTTCCCTTCGGCCGCGACCTCCGCGAACTCCTGATCGACCGCGGCGTCCTCGCTCGAAAGCCCCTTGCGTCCCTTTCCCGAGTCCGCGAAGATCGTCTGGCGAAGGGTTGCCGATTCGGCGTGCCGCTCGCCCCCCGCGACGCTCATCGCCCGGAAAAGCTTGGGAAGCGGGGCGTGCCCGTTCCCGTTCTCCTTGGACGTGCGGTAGAGGCGTGCGCGGAACTCAAGCTCATCGACGACCTCTATGCCCAGCCGATCGATCAGCACCAGCACCTCGTCAATGCGGTCGGGGTCGACCATCTCGTCGGGAAGCGTGTTGTTGAGCTCCTCGATGCTGAGCCAGCCGCGGGCCTGCGCCATTCGGAAGAGCTCGGTCATCGCCGGATTGAGGTCGCCGATCAGGTTCATGTCTGAGGCCTCGTGCTGGAGGAATCGTCTGGAACGAATCAAACCGCAAAGCTCCCCGTCCGTCTTTGCCGCCGCCGATTCTCGTCTCACGCTGTCTGGAGCCACTCGAACTCTGGCAAGTGCCCGCCGGACCGCCCGGCGCACACATTGACTTATTTCCCTCTGGGCAGCACGCGGGAGTCTCCCCCCAGTGACGCGTGTTGTTTCTGTAAAAGCTTGACCTGTGCGGACAAGTCGGTTGTCAAACGCCGCGCCATCGCCCCCATGTTGAGCCGAGCCGCCCGCAGGCAATCGTCAAAGTGTCCTTGAAGCCGCTCGGGGCTGTCCTCGGTGAGGTGCCGCACCTTCTCGGCGAGCTGCACCGCCATCTCGGCCGCCTCCGACTGCCCACCCGCGTGCAGCGAGTCCATGATCGCGTGCAGCGAGCAATCCTCGCCTTGCGATGAAGCCGAAAGGACAGCCTGTGCGACAGACGAAGCCAAGGGGGAACGATACGCACCAGGGGCGGTCAGTTCCCGGTCTTCGCTCGTCAAACTGCCCGCCAGCAAGGGTCGAAGCAACACACACCCAAGCAGATGCTCGGCCGTGGTGTTGTCGGGCCGCGTGTCAGGCTGGGGCCCGCCGGTCTGAGGATCGCCCTCGACCGCCGGCGTGGACCGCGCCACTCGGCGAGAACCGATCTGCGAGCCGATGGTGTCCAGAATCGTGCGTTCATCGACGCCCGCAACGCTCGCGAGCTGCTTGACGATCAGCCGGCGCTTCACGGGCTCGACATCGTCGAGCCCAAGCTCGCGGAGCCTTGCGATCTCCTCGTTGATCGCCTTGGACATCGCGGCGGGCCCCGTTCCCTCGAGCCGCTTGCGCACCCGCGTGAAGCGGTAGTCCAGAAGGTCCGCCGCCGCGTCAAAGACCAGGCGCAGGACCTCCGCCCCGCCCTCGCGTTTGAGCAGCTCGTCAGGGTCTTTCGCGTCAGTGTGCGCCCGGAGCGTTGCGATCCGCACGTCGAGAGGCTCGGCGAAGAAAATCTCAACCGCCCGGTCGGCCGCCCGCAGTCCCGCGTCGTCGCCGTCAAACAGCAGGATCACGCGCTCGCAGTACCTCGACAGAATCCGGGCGTGGTCGCGTGTGAGGGCTGTCCCCAGCGTCGCGACAACGTTGGTCACGCCGGCCTGATGGCACGCGATCGTGTCGGTGTACCCCTCGGTGATGACCACCGTCTTGAGGTGCTGGATCGACCGCGCCGCCTGATACAGCCCGTAGAGCGTCGCCGACTTGTTGAAGAGCCGCGTCTCGGGGCTGTTGATGTACTTGGGCTCGTCGGCCTCGTCGATCTTCCGTCCGCCAAACGCCACCACCCGCCCCGTCAGATCGAAAATCGGGAACATGAGCCGATTGCGGAACGAGTCGTAGAGCCCGTCGCCGCCCTCGCGTGACTTGAGCAGCCCCGCCTCCAGAAACGACTGCGGATCGAGATTTTTCGACCGCAACAGGCTCAGGAGCCCGTCCCATCGCGGCACGCTCACACCGAGATTGAACTGCTCGACCATCTCGGGCGAGATGCCCCGCCGCTCGATCACCGCCCGTCCCGCCGCCCCGTGTTCCGCGCTCCGCAAGAGCGTGCGGAAGAAATCGTTGGCCGTCGCGCAGGCGTTGACCAGATCGCCCCGTGTGAGCCCGGCGAGTGCTACATCCCCGTCGCCCGAAGGCTTCCGCCACGGCGTCAGCTTGATGTTCGCCTTCTCCGCGAGGTACTTGATCGCCTCGCCGAACTCCATCTTGTGGAACCGCTTGACAAAGCCGAAGCAGTCCCCGCCAGCGCCGCAGACAAAGCAGTGGAAAATCTGCTTCGCAGGCACGACGTTCATGGACGGGTTGCGATCGTCGTGGAAGGGGCACAGGCCGACAAACTCGCGCCCCTTGGGCCTGAGGGCGACATGTTCGCCGATGAGGCGGACGATGTCGGTGGCCTCGCGCACGCGCTCGATGTCGTCGCCGCCTTTGCGGAAGGGCATGCCGGAGTTTAGGGGCTGTGACGACACGGGGCTGCCTTGCTCCTGTTGCCGGCCTGAATCTGTGCCGTTCATTCTCGCCGCCTGACGGGGCATCCCTGCTCCCTGGCGCCGAAGCGCGAAACCCATCATCTTCACACTAGCACCGATTTGAGACTTCGCCAACCCATTTACCGTGGTAACTCAAATATGGACGATCTGGATCGCATTTTTCGCGGCCGCCGGGTCCGCGCCATCGACCCACAGCATTTGACGTGCCAGAATACCGCGTATGGAACGAGTCCAGGTTCGATTTACAGGACGTGTGCAGGGCGTCGGTTTTCGCGCGACGGCCGTTCATATCGCCTCGGTTCTCCCCGTCACCGGCTGGGTGCGAAACGAGCCCGACGGGTCCGTTTGGGCCGAGGTTCAAGGTGAGAAAGCAGCGGGGGCCTCCTTCCTGCACGCCATTGGGGAGCGAATGTCGCGGTACATCGTGGCGATTGACACCAACCCGGCAGGCGTCATCGACGCCGAGGCGGGCTTTCATATGGCCCGGTTCTCCCGATCGGGACCGATGCCAACAAGACGGGTTTGCCCCTTGACGCCCTGTTCAGAGAATCGGGCCACCATGCGTTGATCCGTCAGGCCACCGCCAGCCGGGCGGCCCCGCACGCCGCGTGGTGCTCATGGTCGGCGATCCAGAGATGCCAGCCGGGACGTGCAAGGTTTGTGAGACCGTCGGCGACGAGTGAGGCCATGTCGTGCTTGAGCTGAGCGATACCGAGTGCAACACCACCCAAAAGTGCGACTTCGTGCGGGCGATAGAGTGCGTGGGCGATACGCAAGGCGCGGACCAAAGCCCGCACCGCTGGATCGGTGTCCCTGAGCTTTGGCAACGCGGCGTGCAAATTGTCGCCCAGACGCGCCCGCAGCGCGGGGGCCCCGATGTACGCTTCGAGCGAGCCGCAGCCGCCGTCGGGGCCGATTGGCGCGGGGCCATCAATCGCGGTCGAAACATCGACCTGACCCAGGTGCCCCGACGACAGGCCCAAGCCCGGTGCCGAGACCCGCAGCGGCACGCCGTCGTCGAGCACGCTGAGCCCGACGCCCGTGCCCAGCGAGACCGCGAGGAGTCGTCCCGCGATCGCGTGCTCGACCGCAAAATCAAACGCCGCGGCGTGGGCGTCGGAGAAGACATTCGTGAGCGTCAATTCGGCTGAGGCTGCGGTGAGCAGGTCCGCGATTCGCACGCCGACCAGGAACGGCAGATTCACGCTCGCCACGAGCGAGCCCACCTGGGCGTCGAATATCCCCGGCAGGCACAGCCCGACCCGCAGCGGGCTGCCCGAGATCGGTGCGAGCATCGCGCGGATGGAACCCGCGAGACCGGCAGGAGTTCGCTCTCTGTATCCGGGCGAGGTGCCGCGCCAGATCACATGGCCATCGTCGAGGAGCGCCCCCTTGGTCCGCGTGCCGCCGATATCAAGCCCCAGTGTCCGCACGCAGATGATCCCCCCGTCGCTCAGCGTGTGAGCCGGTCACGCAGCAGCGTCGCCCGAGCTTCGCGCCGTGCGTCCTGATCGAGCTCACGGCCCACGGTCCGTTGCAGGTGGGCAGGCTGCACAAGGAGCATGAGACCCGCGACGGTCTTCGCGTTTGTGTGGGTCACCAGGCCCGTGCAGATGCCCAGGCGGACCAGGCTCAGGTGCTGCATTGATTCTTCGGCGGTGATGAGGCGTGCGCTCGTCAGGAGCCCCATCGCGCGGAGAACCTGATCTTGCAGGGCGAGCGACCGCTTGGTCAGGAGTGTCTTGCGGGCAAGCCGCTCGTACTCGATCACCTGCGGGATGATCCGCTCGTGCAGGTCGGCGAGGATCATCGCTTCACTCTTGCCCAGCGTCGTCTGATTTGAGATCTGGTACAGGTCGCCCACCGCATCGGACCCTTCGCCATAAAACCCACGGACGGCCAGGCACATGTCGCTCGCCGCCTTTTTCACCTTCTCGATGTCGCCTGTGATCCGCAGCGCGGGCAGATGCAGCATGGCGCTCATCCTTAGCCCGGTCCCCACGTTGGTCGCGCACGCCGTCAGATATCCGAGCTTGGGCGAGTACGCAAAGTCGACCGCTGCCTCAAGCGCATCGTCGATCTGGTCGGCCTGCTTCCACGCCTCGTCAAGGGCGAGCCCGCTCCGCACGACCTGAAGCCTCAGGTGGTCCTCTTCGTTCACCATGATCGAGACGCGCTCGACGGGCAGCGAGACGCAGACGCCCCGTGGATCCTCACCGATCGTCGCCGCCCGTCCGCGCTGGAGCTGCTTGCTGATGATGTGCCGTTCGACGAGCAACGCCCGGTCGGCCGCCGCTGTTTCGTGGATATTGAGCCAGAGTGTGCGATCGGCAATGCCCGCGGCGTTCACAGCCGCACGGCTGATGTCCAGAATCTCCTGCCGCTGCTCGCTCGACGCGCGATTGGCGAATGGGAACGAGGTCAGGTTGCGAGCCAGCCGCACGCGGGAAGAAAGCACCACGTCCGTGTCGGGCCCCTCGCCCCGCAGCCACTCCACGCCCGACTCGTCGTGCGGATGATGGGGGGGATTCGAGGATTGAGAGCCTTGTGGGGGCATTGGTTCGTTTCGCGCGCGTCACTCGCCCTGGGGCGTGTGTTCCTGCGTGATCTTGTGCAGCTCGTCGCGGAGCTGCGCCGCCCGTTCATAATGCTCGGTCTTGACAGCCTCTTCGAGCTGTCTGCGGATCGTTGCCGTCCGGTGCGCCCGCTCCTCGATCAACGCCGCCAAGACCCGCATCTTGCTCGACTCGGCCTGTCCGCAAAGCCGCGTCGGAACCTTCCCGCAGTGCTGCACCGAACCCTCGTGCGCACGCTCGATGAGCGGCATAAGCCTCGCATCAAACGCGTCGTAACAGTTCGAGCATCCCAAGAGCCCACCGGTGCGGAAGTCCTCAAACGTCAATCCACACGTTGGGCACGCCGTCGCCTTGGCCTGCTTTGCGCTGGGCTGCTCAATAACCATCTTCAGGATTTCGATAGGGCTCTGCCCGGCCTCGGCGGCGATTCCGGCCTCGGCGGCGCACTGCTCGCACAGGTGTCGCTCCAGCTTTTCCCCGTCACGAACGGTGACCTCGTGGACGGTGGCCTCATTGTCGCAGTGATCGCACTTCATCCGCCTTCAGAGTATGCCTCAGCCAGCGGATCGAGAAATCCTCGAAAAACGAAGCGGCCCGACCAATCGGCCGGGCCGCAAAACTGCATGTAGGGCTCTCAGCGAGCGATCGGGATCAGGCGGCTGCCGCCGCAGCCTTCTGCTGCCGTGTGTACCCGTATTTGCGCTTCAGGGGCTTGACGAGCAGACCCTGGCGGATGGCTGCGGTCGAGACCAGCACGCGCTTGGTGATCTTCACGCCGCCAACCTCGATGATCGCGTTGACTTTTTGAAGGTTGGGCTTAAACGTCCGGGGGTTGATGCCGGTGGGCTTGAGGCCGAAGCCGCCCTTGGCGACCGCCTGGCCTCGCCACGTCCGCTTCTTTCCGAACGAGGTCTTCTTACCGGTAAAATGGCATGCTGCGCCCATCGAAACCACTCCTGATTCAAAGTAGGGTCGTGAGTATAGGCGTCCATCAGGCACCCGCCAAGCCCATCAGGTACCCGCTCGTGCTGGCACCGGGGGTGAACAAAGGGTGAACCACGCGGCCCGGGGGCCAAAATCAGGCCACGACTTGTAGGGAGGCCCTTTGTCGCACGGCTCAACACCCAACAGCCAGATCAACGTCGCAAACCGGCACTTCGACCTTCCGCGCCAGTATTCCGCCGGGGCGGCGATCCCACTCCCGTGTTCGCGTCGCAAGTCGGCCACACGCCGAGGGTTCAGGTCAGCAGAGTGCTGGGCCCGCAGCACGCGGGCCGACGCGCGAAACGGTCCGGAGGTCTGCTTGAAGTAGATCACGTCACCCGGGTGAACCCGCTCAAAGGCCCTGCCGCGCGAGACAGTCAGGCGCGATTCGATCGTCTTATGCCCTGACAGAATCAGGTCCAGATATGCCCCTTGAATGATGGCAACGTGTATTGCCTGCGCCATCAGCATCATCCCTGTTGGTTGCCGGGGCCGGCCGGAAGTCTCGGGATCGCCTCACCCGCGTGCGAGTGTGAGTGCGAGTGGTGGGGAGGGTGTGAGCCATCCCCGTGCGGGTCGTAACCCGACCCGCACTCCGGGCATGTTCCCGAATCTGGAATCGCAGTCACGCACAGGCCGCAGAGCGGGCACGCGATGAGCTTCGCAGCGTCCTTGGTGAACGGCCTTCGATGAGGCTGCACACCAAAGAGACTTCGCACCGATGACACCGCGAGCATGACCACAAGCACGATGGGCGTCAGGAGCAGGGCGACGCACGTCAGCGCAAACGCGATCGCCAGCGCGATCCACGCGAGCCAGCGCGGGAGGCGGATGACCTGTGTCGGGCGCGGAAACATCATGGAATGTGGCCCCCGACCCGCGTCGCCTCGGGCCTTTGAAGTTTATTGATTGTTCCGGTCGTGCTCTTGCCCGCGACGAGATCGATCAGCGTGACGCGGCCGCCGTAACTCTCCACGAAATCGGCACCGACCACCTTCTCGCGCAAGTAGTCCGCGCCCTTGACGAGAATGTCGGGCCTGACCGCCTCAATCAACGCGAGCGGCGTGTCGGAGTCGAAAAGCGTCACCGCACCCACGCTCGCCATGCCTCCAACGACCCGTGCGCGATCCGCCTGGGCGTTGATGGGCCGCCCCGGCTTGAGCCGCCGTGTCGACGCGTCGCTGTTGAGACCGACAACGAGGAAATCGCCGAGCTTTGCAGCCTCTTCGAGCAGTGTGACGTGCCCGGTGTGGATGATGTCAAAGACGCCGTTGGTGAAGACGATTTTCTTGCCCATCCGCCGGCGCGTCTCGACCTCGATGCGGAGCTGGTCGATCGTGCGGATTTTCCCCGCGAGCACTCCGGCCTGTACGAGCAGAAAGTGGTGGACGCGGTCGAGCGGGATGGGCTGCACGCCAAACACCTCGACCTCGAGACCCGCCGCCGCGTTGGCGAAGCGTACCGCATCGTTCCACCCCAGCGTGTTGGCCCGCGCCGCCGCCAGAGCCGCCAGAAACATGTCACCCGCGCCGGTCACGTCGTAGACCTCTCGGGCGACGGTGGGCAGGGCGACGGGCGTCCCGTCGCGCTCGAGCAGCATCGCGCCGTGCCGGTCCAGCGTCAGCACCACCGCGTCGAGGTCGAGCGAGCTGAGCAGCGCGTGTGCCACCGTCGCGTTGTGGGCCGCGTCCGACGAATCGTGGGCGGTTCGAAGCCCTGTCGCGGTCTCGGCCTCCGTGCGGTTGGGTGTGATGACCGTCGCGCCGCGATACTTGCTGTAATCGTCGAGCCGTGCCGGATCGACGAGCACGGGCTTGCCCGCAGCGCGTGCCGCGCGAATGACACCCTGGCACATCTCCTCGGTGCAAACGCCCTTGTTGTAATCCTCGATGCACACCACGTCCACCTGCGTCACCTGTGCGCGAAACGCGCTCAGAAGCCTCGCCGCCACATCTCGCGGAAGCGGCTCCGCCGATTCGTAGTCCACACGGAACATTTTCTGCGGGTGCCGGCTCTGCGCCAGTCCGATCAGATTCTGCTTCACGGTGGTGGGGCGCGTGTGGTCCTCGATGAGCGACCCGCACGAGACACCCTCGGCCTCCAGCGATTGCCGAAGGAGCAACGCCGACGTATCGGACCCCGCGACCCCGACCGCCTCGGCCGACCCCTTGAGGGCGACCAGATCGAGGCAGACGTTTGCCGCGCCGCCGGGCCGATGCTCGCTGCGAACCACTTTCAGAATGGGCACGGGAGCGTCGGCGCTGAGCCGCTCGGCGTTCCCGTACAGGTGCTGGTCCAGCATGAAATCGCCCACCACGAGGGCGGAAAACGGCTTCCAGTGCGGCAGGCTCTCGATCAGGCGGTCCATGAACCCGAACGATAGGGGACCAGCCGCCCGCCCGCGATCACTTGGCCTTTCGCCACGACTTGACCGCCCCGACCACCATGTCGGACAACGCCTGCTCGCCCTGCGTGAAACTCAGCGCAAGCCGAGGCCGCAGGACCGGGCAGGGCCAGGTGTTCGCGGGGTGGTCTCTGAGTTTGGACCAGTCCTTCTCTGTCACCACAATCGCGTCGGTCTTCGTGTCGCGCGCGCCTTGGGCGAATTTTTTCACCGCCCCCGCGCTGAATGGATCGTGGTCGGGCAGCACAAGCTCGTGAACGATCTCGCCAAGAGCGCGGATCGCCGCGAGAAACGGCGTCGGATTTCCGATCGCACACGCCGCCGCGATGCGCTTGCCCCGCAGCACATCGGGCGACATGTTGCGCTCGTTCTGCCCCTCGCCCGCCACGAGCGTGCGCCACGCGTGCCCGCACACCGCGAGCGGCGGCTTGCCGTGTACCCGCCGAACCTCGCTCGCCAGCGTGGCAAGCTGATCGCGGCTCACCGCCTGCGCGTGCGTGATGACCACCGCGTGCGCACGCTTGAGACCAGCAACCGGCTCGCGCAGCATCCCAGCAGGCAGCTGATGGTCGGTGAAGGGGCTTCGGGACGCGTCGATCAGCACAATGTCCAGGTCTCGAAAGAGCTGGCGATGCTGGAAGCCGTCGTCGAGCAGCACGCAGTTCACGTCGTGACCGCGCCGCGTCGTGAACATTTCCTTCAACTCCGCCGCACGGTCCTTCCCGACCGCGAGCGGCACGAGCGGCAGCGCCCTCGCGTACTCCTGCGCCTCGTCGGACATCGCCGGGTTGCCGCCCGGAGCCTTGTACCCCCGCATTGCGATCGCCGGAACGAGCTTTGACGCGCGCAGCACGCCCACCAGATGGATCACCATTGGCGTCTTGCCCGTGCCGCCCGCAGAAAGGTTGCCGATGCTCACCACAGCCCGGTCGAGCCGCGTGCCCGCGTTGACGTCGTACCACCCGTTGCGAATCGCCGTGAGCCGCTCGTACGCCCACGCCAGCCCCTTGCCGAACGGCCCCGGCATGGGCTGTCTTTCAGGAGTCGCGTGAGTCGGCGTGATCGTGTGTGTCATGGTGGGCGGGCGATTGGGGCCAAGGTGCGCTCGCCGTGACGACCACGTTGGGCCGCGTCAGGCTCGCGTGAAAGGCCTTGAACTGCGAGCGGAACCGGTTCCGTGACGCAGCCGCAAGGCGGATGGTATTGAGCATATCCACCACCGCCACCGCGATGACAAGCCCGACCAGGCCCGCCACCGCCGTCCAGATCAGCACGAACCGGCGCGGGTCGGCGTCGCGCAGTACGCCAAACGCGTACGCCGTCAGAGGCACCGCGAGAAGCATGAGCCAGGCGTTGGCGATGCGAATCCGGCGGCGGCTCTCGGGCATCGGTGCCCGCCGTGTCGCCATCATGTGCCCGCCCACCGCGAGCAGAAGGGCTGCGGCGACCGGCGCCACGAGTATGATGGGCAGAATGGGTGTGTCGGTTATGTGCATGCCGCGTCTCCAGCCATGGACCCTTCGAGCACGTTCTGAAAGCTGCGAAGCCTCGTCACCAGCGCCCGCATGGGCAGGCCCATGATCGTCGTGGGGTCGCCTTCAAAGCGAATCGGCCAGCCCGCCGCGATCCGTTCGCGGAGGTTGTACCCACCGGCCTTTCCCTGCCACTGTCCGCCTGCGACGTACTCGCGGATGCGTTCATCCCCGATTTCGCCCATGAATACCGTCGCCGAATCCACAAACAGGAGCCGCCGCCCGCACGGGGAGATGAGCGACACGCCCGTCAAGACCTCGTGTTGCCCGCTGGAGAGCCGGTGCAGGATGGCACTCGCCTCTGCCGCATTGCGTGGCGTGCCGATCAGTGTTCCGTCCTTCACGATCGCGGTATCGGCGCCCAGCACAATCTGGCTGACCCGCGAATGCTTACGTCCTGCCGCCGCTTTCAAATACGCGAGCGCAGCCACCCACTGGCCCGGCGAGACCTGCCCAGGCCGAAGGTCTCCATCCTCAAATCCCGGATGCCCGGCCTCGTGTTCCAGCCCGGACTCGTCGAGCAATTGCCGGCGGCGTGGCGACCTGCTCGCAAGCCATAGCCGCGGTAACGCCTCGGGGCCGGTCTGGTCTCGAATAGCAGGCACGCCCAAGTGTACCGCGCCTCCGCGCTTCGCCAACCCTTTTTGCACCTAAGATCGTGTTCATGATCGCACACATGGTGCAACTCGACATCGCCTGGGAGGACAAGCCCGAGAACGAGCGCCGTCTCGATCAACTTCTGGCCGCCGCGCCACTCGCGCCCGGCGATCTTGTCGTGCTCCCCGAGATGTTCGACACCGGGTTTTCATTCCGGCTCGAGCGGACCGCCGACACAGATGGCCGCACGCTCGAATACCTCCGTCGCACCGCCGCCGCGTATCGCGTGACCATCCAGGGAGCCCGCACCGTGCTGGGTGCCGACGGGCGGGGCCGAAACCGCGCCACGATCGTCGGCCCCAACGGCGAGGTGCTTGCCGAATACGACAAAGTCCACCCGTTCAGTTTCGGCAAGGAATCCGAGCATTTCACCGGCGGCACCCTGGTCGTCGTCTATCCCTGGCGCGCGGAATCCGGCGAGATCACCGTCTGCCCCGCGATCTGCTACGACCTGCGATTTCCAGAGCTTTTCCGCCGTGGGGCCGCTCTGGGGGCTGAACTTTTCGCCATTGGGGCGAACTGGCCTTCGCCACGAGCCCTTCATCGCCAGGTATTGCTCCAGGCCCGCGCCATCGAGAATCAGGCGTACGTTCTGGGCATCAATCGCGCGGGTCGCGACCCCCACCACGAATATGCCGGTGCATCCATGGCCTTTGGCCCCCGTGGTGAAGTCCTTGTCGCCGCCGACGAGCGCGAAGGCGTCATCAGCGTCACGATCGACCCTGTCCAGGTTCGCGAGTGGCGGGCCGATTTCCCCGCCCTTCGCGACGCCCGGCTCTTGGACCACCCGTAGGGCCCATCGGGCCACTACCGGACAAAAGTCGATCAGTCACACGCCGTTCGCATCTCCGGATGGCACTCGCTCCGAAGAATGTGCTATACTCGCAGCCTTGGCGGGTCTGCCGTCTGTCGGGCGATTGGCGCAGTTGGCTAGCGCGCATGCATGACACGCATGAGGTCACTGGTTCGAGCCCAGTATCGCCCATTTCTGTGCTTCGGCCCCTCGCTTGGACCTCGTGGTTTGTCTAGGCGTGCCAATCAGGTGTGCCAATCGGCGTGCGTCGGATGTTTGCACGTACTATCATGTCGGCCGCACCCCCTCGCAGGAGTCCCGATTGACGGTCGTCAGGCCCACACCATCCATGCAGCAAGTTTCGCCAAGCTCAGGGCCGGGCTTTGCATGGCCTGTGCATCCTGAACCTGCGGCTTCTCAGCACGCGCCCGTCGGCCTTTGTGCCAACGTGAAGGAATCCGGCAGCGGCATGCCGATCGTGTTCCTGCACGGGCTAGTCGGCATCAACGAGCACTGGGATGGCGTCGCCCAGCGCCTCGCGGGCGAGTCGCGCTGCCTTCAGCTTCAGGTTCCGCTGCTCGACCTTGACCACGACGATTGTTCGGTCGAGGGTGTCACCGCCATCACCGCCCGCTTCCTCACCGAATATGTCCGCGAGCCCGCCGTGCTCGCTGGCAACTCCTTCGGCGGCCACGTCGCGCTCCGGCTTGCGATCGAGCGGCCCGAGCTCGTTCGTGCTCTGGTGCTCACAGGTTCGAGCGGGCTCTTCGAGCGCACGCTTTTCGGTGCGTTCGTCATGCGGCCCTCGCGCGAGTGGGTCTCCAACAAGATCAGCGAGCTCTTCTTCGACCCAGCAAACGTCTGGGAATCCGACATCGATCGTGCTTTCGCCGCCCTGACCCATCGCAGCTGCGTCAAGGCCATGGTTCGACTCTCCAAGAGCGCCAAGTCCGACCACCTTGGCGAGCGACTCAACAAGGTGTCCAAGCCCACGCTGCTTCTGTGGGGCAAGAACGATCTCATCACGCCTCCCGACATCGCCGAGGAGTTTCATTCGCTCATCCAGGGCTCCAAGCTGCAGTGGATCGATCGCTGCGGGCACGCTCCGATGATGGAACGCCCCGACGAGTTCGCCGGCGGTCTCAAGGCCTTTCTTGCAGGACTCGACGCCAAGCGTGGCTCCTGAACATCCATCCAATCTGAGCGGTGGGGGCGGCGGCTTTCGTTGGACCGCTGCGGTGGGTGCTGGCATGGCCGCCCTGGTCGCGCGTCGCCGCCGGCACCTGGCCCGCACTGAGCATTGGAAGGTCCACACCGCCCGGCTGCAGGCCCTGCAGCTTCGCCAGGTCGTTCGCGCCGCCGCGCCCACCGAGTTCGGCCGCTCGCACGACTATGCAAGGCTCACGGCTCTCCCCGACACCGATCTCATTGCCGGCTTCCGCAACGCGGTCCCGCTGGGCGATTACGAGGCGGTCAGGCCGCTCATCAACCGCATGCGCGACGGCGGCGAGCCCGATATCCTCTGGCCCGGCCTGGTCAAGGACTTCGCGCAGACCAGCGGCACGACCTCGGGCGACAAGTACATCCCCGTCTCAGGCGAGATGATGAGGTCCAACTTCCGCGCCTCGCTCGACATCTTCGCCCACGCGCAGAACTTCGGCGTCTCGCTCACACGCATGCTCTCGGGCCGCCTGCTCTTTCTGGGCGGTTCCACCGAACTTGCCGAGAATCAGCATGGCGTGCGCACGGGCGATCTCTCGGGGATCGTCGCGCCGCTCATCCGCTGGCCCCTCTCGGAGGTCTACTCGCCGGGGCAGCGGATCGCGCTGATGAGCCACTGGCCCAGCAAGATCGAGGCGATGGCAAGGCTCACAGTAGGCCAGGACATCCGGATGATCAGCGGCATGCCCAGCTGGGGTCTCAAACTCATGGAACGTGTGATCCAGATCGCACGCGAGTCGGGACGCAAGGCCGACTGCATCCGCGACGTGTGGCCCAATCTCACGCTCTTCGTCCACGGGGGCGTGAAGTACGCTCCCTTCGACCCCGCGGTGCGCCGCATGTGGTCGGGTGGCGGCACCGACATCCCGTTCCGCTACGAGGTCTACCCCGCCAGCGAGGGCTTCATCGCGTCGCAGGACACGCGGGGCGACCACGGACTGCGGCTCCTCGCCGATATCGGCATCTTCTACGAGTTTGTGCCGCTGGAAGAGATTGGTGATCCCGCCGCCCGCGGGTTCATGTGCCACGAGGTCGAGCGCGGGCAGCGCTATGTCGTTGTGATGACCACCTGCGCGGGGCTCGCACGCTACATCATCGGCGACGTCGTCGAGTTCGACACGATTCCCGCCGGACTCGACGGCCGGGGCGGCGATGGTCCATGCCGCCTTCGCATCGTGGGGCGGCACAAGCATTTCATCAACGCGTTCGGCGAGAACCTGATCGTCGAGCACATCGAGAACGCCGTGAGCGCCGCCGCCGCCGCCGCGGATGTCACGATCGGCGAGTTCTCAGCCGCGCCGGTGTATCCCGAACCCGGGCAGAGACCCGGGCTTGAGCTTGCAGTCGAGTGCGAAGCAGCCCTGGGTGCTGACCCCAGGCTCTCGCTCTTCCGCGACGCCTTCGACCGTTCGCTCAAGGCACAGAACGTCGACTACACCACCAAGCGCACCGACGACCTGGGCATGGCCCCGCCAACTGTCACTGTTCTGCCCATGGGCTCGTTTCATCGCTGGATGGAGGCTCGCGGCAAGGTCGGTGGGCAGCAGAAGTGCCCGCGCTGCGCCAATCATCGGGACATTGTCAACGCCGTCGTGGCTCTGGCCAAACGCTGACCGAGCTCAGGTGGACGTTTCGCCGAGCCACTTGGCCGACGTGTCGCCTGGCCCAGCGGCGGGGTACTTCCCACCTGTTCGCTCGCGGATCTTCGCCCGCAGCTCAAGCCGCATCGCCTCGATCTCGCGCGCGAGCCTCACCATCGCGGCTTCGGGTCCGTCCTTCATCAGTTCATCATGCGCGACGGGGTGCCCGTACATCACCATCACCGGGCACGCAAAGGGCCTGGGCCGCTTGGCTCCAATGGGCCACGCGTCAAAGACACCCTCGATCGCCGTTGGCACCACCGAGCACTTGGCCCGCTTGACCAGCATCGACACGCCGCGCTTGAACTCGTGCGTCGCGCCGTCGGGTGTGCGGCTCCCCTCGGGAAAGATCAGCACCGCATTTTCCGCAGCCAGCAGCGCCAGCACCGCCTTGATCGCCCCCGTGTCATTCGTGCCGTCCTCGCGGATGGGCAGCGCGTTGAGCGACGCGAGGAACCACCCAAGCGGGCGGAACTTGAAGAGCCCCACACGCGCGACGAACGCGAGCTGACGCCTGTTCACGAACGACGAGACCAGCGGCGGGTCCAGGAACGACTGGTGGTTCGACGCGATCAGCAGCGCACCGGTCCTGGGCACGCGTTCCTGATGGAACGCGTGCGCCCGGAAACCAACGCGGAGCACGAGCTGGGCCAGCACGCGGAAAGAATTGTAATACAGCCGCTTGCCCAGCGAGCTCGCGGGTTTGATCGGTACATTGGCGGGAGTTTGACGCAGCAGATCCGGCATGGACGCCAACGATAGCAACGACGGCCATCAGCCGGTGGCGATGACCGACGCCACCGCGTTCTGGCTCGTGTGCGAGAGCGAGACCGACCACGCGGTGATGCCCATCGAGGTCGCGATTTTCCCAGCCTCGCCCGAAACGCGGATCAGTGGACGGCCCGACGGCTCATTCCACACCTCAATGTCCGTCCACGCGATCCCGTCGCGCCACCCCGTGCCCAGGCACTTGAGCGACGCTTCCTTTGCGGCAAACCGTGCGGCCGCGTGCTCGGGCATCCGCTTTTTCGACGCTTCGCAGTACGCCCGTTCGGCACGTGTGAACACGCGAGCCCAGAACGCCTCGCCGCGCTGAGCGATCATCTCGGAGATGCGCGAGACCTCGATGATGTCGACCCCGTGTCCGATGATCGTCATTGGATTCACGCTTGCGAGCTAGGCTCTGTCTGAAAACTCTCTAGACAGCCGATATTCCTGTCCAAATGACATGGAGGTCGGCACGATGAAACGGCATGAGCTCACGGACGAGCAGT
>JAYVUC010000053.1:0-14432 GCA_043788295.1 Phycisphaerales bacterium | reverse complement strand
ACGATCTGCTCCGCCGAATGTCTGGTCCGCTTCATGCCGAGAGTCTCCAAGGCCGCCACCGGCGACCGTCGGGACTCTCATAGTTGGTGGATCAGGATTGGGGGAGCAGGTCAGAAGCCCGCATCCGCTCACTCGGCCTTTAGTGGCCTGCACATGTCAAGATCGTGTTATCGGGCACCCCCTTATTGGACGTTTCCAGACAGCCCCATCAACCTACCAATGTGCTCGCGGCGATAGGCGAAGATCCGCTCAAGATCGTCACGCACAAACAGTCTGTGGATGACTGGCGCAAGGATCCATCCTGGCACCGCGTACCGCACAAAGTCTCGCATGAGAACACCACCAGCCACCTCCTGAAATGTGTGCTCGTGAACCCACAGCCGGTAAGGCCCTTTGATCTGTTCATCCACGAATCTGCGAGGCGGTTCCCACGCGGCGATGTTGGTTTTCCAGCGGATAGGCACGCCGTGGAGCCGGATCTGGTACTCGACCTTTGCTCCAAGCTCAAGCCGCACACCCGGCGTGAGAATCTTGAAATTGAGGAACGGCGGAGTGATTCGCTCGAGGTTGCCCACATCGGAGAAGAACGCGAAGACATCTGCAAGTGGTCTTGGAATTACAAACTGGGTGTCAAGGGTGTACACATGCAAGGTTTGTCCGCCATTTGTTCGCGCTCGGTGAGATATTTCCGGCGGGGTAAGGGATTTGCCATCGCCAAGAGTGCCTGAAACTCAAGTGTAGAGGCGGGGGCAGGCCGATAGCCCAAGCAGTTCCGGCTACTCTGAGGGTCTGGCGAAGCGTCTTGGGCGGAGCCCACGGCGGGCCGAAACACGAGCGGAGGCTTGACAATGGCAGTTGAAGACACACAGGTCACGACAATCGGGCGCGATGCGAAGTTCAAGGGCGAGCTCGTTATCGAGCAGAGTGCTCGAATCCTCGGCAACTTCGAGGGCCGCATCGTGAGCCAGGGCGAGGTCCACATCGCCGAAGGCGCGATGTGCAAGGCCACCGTCGAGGCCCGCAGCGTCATCGTCGACGGCAACGTCGAGGGCGACATCCTCGCCCGCGAACGCCTCTCCCTCTCGGGCAAGGCCCGCGTCAAGGGCGACATCACCGCCGCGGCGATCATCGTCGCCGAGGGCGCGACCTACGTCGGCCAGTGCAAGGTCGGCCCCCAGGCCGCCAAGGGCATGGAAGACGTCGACATCGAGCCCAAGCCGCGCGTCTCGCGCATGGTCAACTTGAACAACGGCGCACCCGCCACGCCGGCGACCGCGTCCGCGACGCCCTCGTGGCTCCAGTCGCCCAAGTCCGCAGCTCACTAAGCCGGTCAAAGTACAACCGGTCAAAGTACAAGGTGGTTGGTGGACCCCTCGTTCATCAATGGTGGTTCCAAAGGCCGAGCGTCGCAAGACGTTCGGCTTCTTTCATTCCGCACACACTCGCGGAATCGTCTATCTTCCACGCTCATGGAAACGTCACCCACCGCACCGATCTGTCCCACCACCGAATCGACGAAGTCCGGCGAACTTCCCCGCCTCCTGGGTTTCTGGGGAGTCACCGCCGTCATGGTCGGGATCATCGTCGGCAGCGGAATCTTCGAGACCCCCACGGGCATCGCCAACGAGATCGGTAGCCCGTGGGTGATCCTGGGCCTGTGGGGACTAGGCGGGGTCATCTCGCTCTTTGGGGCGTTCACTTACGCCGAACTAGCGACCATGTTCCCGCAATCGGGCGGCGTCTACGTCTTCCTTCGCGAGGGATACAGCTCAGCGGGCAGATGCCTCGCCTTTGTCTTTGGCTGGACATATCTGTTGATCACCAAACCCGTCGCCGCGGCCGGGATAGCGATTATTTTCGGCAAGAACCTCGTGCCGCTGATCGGGCTCGCCACGCACGACGAGGGCACCGATCGGATTCGGGCAAAGTGGCTGACTTCAGGCGTGCTCGTGCTGCTCACAGTCGTCAACATCGTCGGTGTCCGGGTTGGAACCAGCGTCGCGGGAGTGCTGACGATCGCAAAGGTCGCGGCCCTTGTCGCTATCACTGTTCTTGCGTTCACGATCGGTCAGCGCCACGAACTCGCGTTTGCTTCCTCGAGCCCTGAGGGCAACAAACTCTGGTACCTCGCCGTTGTCGCCGCGATGAGCGGCATTCTGTGGACCTATGACGGCTGGAGCGATGTGGGCTCAATGGCCGGCGAGGTCAGGAACCCAAAGCGACTGCTGCCGATCTCCTACATCGCCGGGACAGTCGCCGTGACGGGTGTGTACCTGGCCATCAATGCCGCGTACTTCTGGGTCATGTCACTGGGTGAGATGCGAGACCCTCTCAACCCCAGCGTGGCCCCGGTGGTCGCCGGGCGGCTGATCGGGGAGCACGCCGGAACGATCGTAGCGATCATCATCGTCGTCTCCACGCTCGGCAGCACACACGGCTCAATCATGACGGGGGCACGAATCAGCTACGCCCAGTCACGCGACGGCCTGCTGTTCCGGTTTCTGGGGCGAGTTCATCCCACATTCCAAACGCCAGCCGTCTCGCTCTGGGTTCAACTTGTTCTCTCGCTTGCGGCACTCTGGGGGCTCAAAAACTTCAAGGAAATGGCCGACGGGTTTGTCTTCACCATGTGGATTTTCTACGGGCTGGCGGCCGTGTCGATCTTCACGCTCAGGCGGAGGAGGCCAGATGCGGAGCGCCCGTATAGATGTTGGGGCTATCCGGTGGTTCCCGCCATCTTTGTGCTCGCGTCCATCCTGATGACGGTGCTCTCGGTGCAGGGCGACCTCACCAACCCCAAGACAAAGTACATGTCGCTGATCTGGCTTGCGGTGCTGTTCGCGGGCGTGCCCGTCTACTGGATATGGTCGATGCTGCCCCCCGCCGCCAAACGCGTATGAGGGCGGAACGGCGAGCGTCTTCTCGGGTTCATCGAACCTAGACTCTCGCCATGACAACGATGAGCACCCATTCCAGCGCGAAGCCGCCCGCCGTGCGGCTCTCCGCCGCTCCCGACGAGGCCGGCCGCTTCGGCAAGTTCGGCGGGGCCTACGTGCCCGAGACGCTGGTCGCCGCGCTGCGTCAGCTCGAAGAGGTGTACATCGCAGTCTGCAAGGATGAACGCTTCTGGGATGAGTTGCAGGGGCTGCTCAAATCGTTCGTCGGCAGGCCCACAACTTTGTACGAAGCACGGCGACTCACCGAGCACGCCCGCCGCCAGGGGCGCGGGCAGGGCGGCGCGACAATCTGGCTCAAGCGCGAGGATCTAGCCCACACCGGCGCTCACAAAATCAACAACACGCTGGGTCAGGCTCTCATCTGCAAGCGCATGGGCAAGAAGCGGATCATCGCCGAGACCGGCGCGGGCCAGCACGGCGTCGCCGCTGCCACCGCCGCCGCGCACTTCGGCCTTCAATGCGACGTCTACATGGGCAGCGAGGATGTTCGCAGGCAAAGACTCAACGTCACACGCATGAAGATGCTCGGTGCCAAGGTCATCGAGGTCGATTCGGGCAGCAAGACGCTCAAGGATGCCACCAACGAGGCGATGCGCGACTGGATGGCCTCGGTCGAGACAACCCACTACATCATCGGGTCGGTCGTGGGCCCCCACCCCTTCCCGATGATCGTCCGCGATTTCCAGTCCATCATCGGCCAGGAGACCAAGGCCCAGTGCCTGCGAAATCTCGGCAAGATGCCCGACATGGTCGTCGCGTGCGTGGGCGGCGGCTCCAACGCGGCGGGAATCTTCTATCCATTCATTGACGACAAGGGCGTGAAGCTCGTGGGTGTCGAAGCCGGCGGACGCGGGCGCGAACCGGGCCAGCACGCCGCGACGCTTTCGGCCGGTGCGCCCGGTATCCTTCACGGCTCGCTGAGTTATGTGCTGCAGGATCAGTTCGGGCAGACCGCCGATGTACACTCCTGTTCTGCCGGTCTTGACTATCCCGGCGTGGGGCCCGAGCACGCGATGTGGAAGGATGTCGGGCGCGTGACGTACACGGCCGTCACCGACGATTCCGCGCTCGATGCGTTCCTGCTGCTCGCACGAACCGAGGGCATCATCCCCGCGCTGGAAACCTCACACGCGATCGCCAAGGCGATCGACCTGACGGGCGAGATGGGCAAGGACCAGAACCTTATCGTGTGCCTCTCGGGACGCGGCGATAAGGACGTTGAAGAAGCTTCACGCCTCTTGGATCTGCGAGACGATAAACGCGGAAGCAAGAGCTGATCGGCCAACGGACGGAGGGATATGTTGCGGCGATTCACACGCCATCGCATCATCGGGCTGGCCGCATTCTTGGGCATGGCCCTGGTGCTGGACGCTGCTCGCGCACATGCGATCGTCGTGGCGTGTCCACAAGAGCCCGGCACAACGACCTTGCTCGACGAACGGGCGTTGAAGCTCCTGACCGAAACCGCTGCTCCCGACGAGCGCCTCGTCGTTGCGGCCGCCTTGGGCAAGGGCATGGCCGATCCGCTCTGCGGCGCGATCCTGTCGCGGATGTCGTGCGCGGCAACCGTGCCCGCGTGGGCCGCCGATTCCTTGATCACCGCATCCGGCACGGTAGGTGAAACCGAATATCCAGCCATCGCCGGCACACTCGGCGCACTCCGCACGCGCAAGGCCGCGTGGGCACTGGTGAGCATGGCCGAGCGGGCCACCACACGCGAAGCTCGGCAGGCCGCGTTTGATGGTTTGGTTGCTATCACCGGATACGAGAGCGCGGGGCGCGACGCGGCGGCGTGCGTGTCGTGGCTCGCTGCGGCCGAGGGATGGACCGAGATCGAGTGGCAATCGACGACGGCGAAGAACCAGTCTGTGCGTGCTGCGCGGCTTGCGGTCGAGAACGCGGCGACGATGGCGAGCCTGCTGGGCACGCTCCGCAAAGTCCACATCTCGACCCCGCCCGACAAGCGGCCCGCGCTGCTGGTGGAATTGCTCGCCGATCCGATCAACGACGTGAAAAAACTTGGGCTCGAGCTGGCGGCGCAAGAGCTGGCATCGGCGAATCCGCTGAGCGATTCGGTGAGCGAGGCAGCCACGGTGATCCTGGCGAACATGTCGGCGGATCTTCGGCGTGCGGCCGCGGCGTTCCTCGCGCAAAGGCCGGGGCCGACCACCGAGATGGCGGCACGGACGGCAATGGTCAGTGAGTTGGACTCGAACGCGGCCGCGGAATTGCTGCGGCTTGTTTCCAGGTGGCCAGCACGGGAACTCATCGGCCGCGCGGTGGGATGGATACAGGTCGGGCAGGAAATTGGAAACGGCGCCGTTCGTGATGCCGCGATGGAATATCTGTGGGCAACGCAGCGGCGCGGATTGTTGTACGACGCGCAGGATGCGGTAAAGGTGCTCACCGCTCTGCGACTCGTGCCTACGAGCAAGCTGCCGCCTGCGGGATGTCTGCTGCGGTCGATGATCGGAACGGAGGCCGACCAGCGCGAGATCGCTGGGTTGCTCGTGGATGGCGACGTGGCGCAGAAGTTGGCGGCGGCTGAATCGCTCGTGAGCGAGCCGCAGTTTCTTGATGCGATTCTGGCGGCGGCGGGGCAGGACGTGCAGCTCAATGACGTGGCGGTGCGCGGGGTGGTGCTGCATCGCCAGTCACTCGAGGGCTTCGCGGCGATCGCGGCGTTGACGCTGAGCAGGCCGGAATATCGGCGCGGGTCACTCACGAAGGTGGCGCGGATGCTGCCGTCCACGGAGGTTGTCGGCGCGGCGGACATGTTGCAGGCGGAGCCCGCGATGCGAGAGGCAGTGTTGCAGGTGCTCACGTCGCCGTCGCGGATCAGCTCGGAGCGGACGAATGTGGTGCAGCTCTCTGCAATCGCAGGCGGACTTGTGTCGCTCGCGCGGCTGCGGCTTGATCTGGACAAGCCGGCGGATGCGGTGAGCGCGATCGAGGCGTTGCCGGAACTTCCCACTGTTCGTGAGGCGGGCGAGCTCGCGGGCATCCGCGCGATCGCGTTCATCGAGCTTGACCGGCTCGACCAGGCGGAAGCGACGGGGGCGGCGGTTTCGGCGTGGCTCAATGGACTGCGGGCGGTGACGGCGAAGCCGCAGGGGCGAGCGGTGGCGGCGATGATCGAGAAGAAGTTCGGGAGCACCATGACCGAGGCGGAGCGAACGCGATTCGAGGAACTTCGAGCATCGCTGCCCGCGCTGACACAGAGCCCGGATGCGCCGGATGAGCCGCCGGCGAGCAAGTGATGAGTTGTGTTTCGTGCCTAGGAGCCCGGATGTCGAAGCGACACGTGGGGCGCAGGGACATCCGTCTACTTGCGCTTTCGGGCGCGGGGGAGCAACGGGATGTCTTCTTCCCACTTGGGAGCACCTCGGCGGCGGGCTTGGGCGCGGGTAAACGGTTCGTCGTTGAGGATCCCCGTTTCGAGCCTGGGCGGGCGCGGGCCTCCGGTATAGCTGCCTCCCGGCGGCCAGGGTGCTTTGGCCCAGTTCTTGCCGACGGCGATGCGCCAGACAGTGGTGCCGTCCACGCCGTGGATCTCGCCGATCTCCGCGAGGGTCTTATCGCCTTTGGCGAGTCGTACCTTGATCTCTGTCGCCTGCTCAAGAGTCAGGCGTCGCATCGGCCTGCGGCCGAGGGTGATGTACGTCTTTCCTTGTGGCCAGGGGACGTGAGTCCACGCCCGACCCGCCGCGATCGCGGCCACCCCGCTGGCAGCGATACCAAACTGCTTGCCAAGTTCTCCAAACGTCGGGCGCGTAACGCCCACGAGAATCGCCTTGAGCTCCGCGACCCGCTCGGGGGTCAGGATTTTGGCCGATCCGCGCGGTCGCTCGACATACCCCTTGCCTTCGGGCCACCGGAGGTGCTTCCATGATCGGTTCTTGGCGATGGCCATGATGGCGCTGGTCGTGAGCCCAAATTGCTTCGCGATGGCGGTGAGTCCCAGCCCTTCTTCCGCGAGCATGGTCTTGATGTGCTTGACTCGCTCGTCGTCAAGCTTGGCCGTCGATCGTCCGCCATAGCTCTTGCCAAGGGGCCAGGGGACTTGCTTCCAGGATGCACCCCTGGCGATGGAGGTAATGGCCGATGACGTGACACCAAATCGCTCGCCGATCGCCTTGATCGTTTCCTTGCCCGCGACCAGAGCAGCCTTGATTTCGGCGGCTGCGGCGGCGTTGAGGCCCGGGCCTCCCCTCCATTGCCCGTTATGGATTTCGACGCCCATGGCGGCGAGGTGCTTTCGGACAGTGCCGGAGGCGAGCCCGATTTTCTTGCCCAGGTCGAGCGCGGAGGTGTTGGGGCCTGTGTTGTAGAGCTTGGCGACTGAGGCGACGCGCTCGCGGATTTCCTTCCAGTCGTGCCGGTCGCTCTTGTCGTACTCCCACGGCTTACGACGTGGCACGCCGCGCCGCATGAGCACCTGGATGACGCCAATGGCGGTCAGTTTGTACTTGGGCCCGATGTCCTTGGGCTTGAGCCCTTGCTTGTAGAGGGCGATGATCTTTTTGTCGCGGGCTTCCTGCGACTTTGTGCGATAGGCGTTATCGCGCATTTTGATGCCGCGATTGCGCAGAATCTGATGGACGGTGCCCAAGTGAACGCCAAAGTGCTCGCCGATCTGGTGGAGCGTGTAGCCGCTGCGGTAGAAGGCGGCGAACTGGTCGTCGCGGTCTTTGTTCTGCGGGTTCGGCTCGTTGCGCTTGCGACGCGGGAAGCCCAGGCGATCCAGCACGCGGGCAGCGGTCTCGCCGGCGATCTGGAGACTCTTGCCGATCCGCTGGCAGGTGAGACCTTTGATGGCAAGCGCGAGGATGCGTTTGTCGCGGGCGGTGTTGTCGGCCTCATTTCGGGCCATGGGGGGAGTTTACCAAAGGGTGTGCAGAGGTGGTGACGGAAGGCATCGAGATCACTTGGGAGCGGGGGTGGTTGGGGTGAGGGAGGGCTAACCCAGATTCCATTGACCTAATTCGGGCAACCGGCCTGGCAAGCCTCATGCCAGCAGCGTGTGCACAACCTTGCCCTCGACGTCGGTCAGTCTGAACCGGCGACCCTGATACAGATACGTGAACCGCTCGTGGTCGATGCCGAGGAGATGTAACATTGTCGCATGCAGATCGTGGATGTGTACGCCCCCGCCCGCGTCTCCCTCGACGATGTTGAAGCCGAACTCGTCGGTCTCGCCGTGAACGGTTCCCGGCTTCACACCGCCGCCTGCGAGCCACATCGAGAAGCAGCGCGGGTGATGGTCGCGTCCGTAGCTTGGCTGGTCGATGTCGCCCTGGCCCACGGGTGAACGCCCGAACTCGCCGCCCCAGACGACGAGTGTGTCGTCGAGAAGCCCCCGCCGCTTGAGATCGGTGACGAGAGCGGCCGACGGCTGATCGGTATGCTCGCACTGGATGCGGAGCTGCTCGGGGAGCATGCGGTGCTGGTCCCAGCCGACGTGGTAGAGCTGGATGAACCGCACGCCTCGTTCGGCCATGCGCCGTGCCATGATGCAGTTGGCGGCGTAGGAGCCGGGGCGGCGCGACTGGGGGCCGTAGAGCTCGAAAGTTTCGTCGGGCTCGTGGAGGAGCGAGGCGAGATCGGGCACGGACATCTGCATGCGAAACGCGAGCTCGTACTGGGCGATGCGCGCCTGGATTTGCGGATCGCCCGTTGCGTCATAATGTAATGAGTTCAGTTCGGCCAGGTCGTCGAGCTGCCCCCGGCGAACTTCGCGCGACACACCGTCGGGGTTTGGGAGATAGAGCACGGGGTCGCGACCGGATCGTAACTTTACACCTTGATGTTCGGCCGGAAGAAACCCCGCGCCCCACAGGTGCTCGTACAGCGGCTGATCGCAGGTTCGCTCAACGTCCTTTGACACCATGACGACGAAGCCGGGCAGGTCCTTGTTCTCGCTGCCCAGGCCGTAAAGAGTCCACGCGCCAATGCTGGGCCGCCCGGGGTTCTGGTGCCCGGTCTGGAAGAACGTCATCGCCGGGGCGTGGTTGATCTGCTCGGTGTACATCGATCGCACGATGGCGAGGTCGTCGACGATCTTCGCGGTGTGCGGCATGAGTTCCGAGACCCACGCGCCACCCTTGCCGTATTGTGCAAACTTGAACTGGCTGGGCAGGAGTTTCTGAGCCTGGCCCGAGGTCATGGTGGTTACACGTTGACCCATGCGCACGGAGTCGGGGATGAGCTCGCCTCGGCGGGCGACGAGCCCGGGTTTGTAATCGAGCAGGTCGATCTGCGACGGGGCACCCGCCTGCGTCAGCATGATGATGCGCTTGGCCTTGGGCGCGATCTTGGCGACTTCCCGCATCGTCGCCTCATTCGGCTCGGCCCTCGCCTGCCCCGCGAGCAGCATCGCGAGCGCGGCCGACCCAACGCCCGTCGCGGTTCTGCCCAGAAATTGCCGCCTCGTCATGGCGAGGCACGCGTTCAGATCCATCGCCCGTCACTCCCGCGTAAGCACTTCGTCCAAGTTCAGAATCACGCTCACGACGCCCGCGAAGGCCGCGACCTCGCCCGCCAGATCGGCTGGCGGATGCGGCCCGGCCCCCGCGTTTGCCACCGCGGCCGCTTCATCGCCGTGCGACGTGTAATAAGTTCGCAGCGATTCCAGGCGTTGCTTCAAGACGGCGAGCACAGCAGCCTCGGGCGAGCGTGCCGTCACGTCCTCGAACGCCCACGCGAGCCGTGCATTGTCATTGTCACTGCTCGATATCGCACGCTGGGCAAGGGCGGCCGATGCCTGCGCGAAAGTGACGTCGTTCATAAGGATCATCGCCTGCAAGGGCGTGTTGGTGCGAATGACACGGACCGAGCATTTCTGCCGCTGCGATGTGTCGAACATGTTTGCCGGTGAGGCGGTTCGACGCCAGAAGGTGTACAGACTTCGGCGATACAGGTCGTCACCAGTGCCCTGCTCGTACCTGAGCCGCCCGAAGCTGACATCCTCCCACACGCCGGGCGGGTGATAAGGCTTCACAGGAGGGCCGCCGAGCGTGTTGATCAGAAGACCCGAGACCAAGAGTGCCTGATCGCGTATGACACCCGCCGAGAGTCTGTATCTGGGTGATCGGGCGAGCAAGCGGTTCGCCGGGTCGGCCGAGTGCATCGCGGGCGAACACACCGACGATTGGCGATACGTGCTGCTCGTGACAAAGAGCCTCAGCATCGCCTTCACATCCCAGCCGCTCTCGATGAAGCGGCTTGCAAGCCAGTCGAGCAGTTCGGGGTGTGTGGGTCTCTCTCCCTGCACGCCGAAATTTTCCGGCGTTCGCACAAGCCCCTCTCCGAAGACCTGCTGCCACAGACGATTCACCTCGACGCGGGCCGCAAGCGGGTTGCCCGGTGCCGCGATCCACCGCGCGAGCGCGAGGCGATCGGGAGAACTGGCGGCCATCGCGGGCAGAGCGTCGGGCGTCCCCGCATCCACTCGCTCTGCCGGGTGATCCCACGCGCCGCGTTCAAGGATGTGCGTCTCGCGCTTCTCGCCCCGCTCGCGCATCACCATGACCTTCAGATCGCGCCCCGCCACTTTGTAATCCGCGAGCGGCTCGACATCGCCCTTGTCGCCGTTGCCGTCCTCGTCGATGCTGTTGAAGAACGCGAACATGCGGTAGTAGTCGCGCTGCGGGACGGGGTCGTACTTGTGGTCGTGGCACTGGGCGCAAGCCATCGTGAGCCCCAGAAACGCCGTACTGGTCGCGTCCACGCGGTCGTGGACATAGGCGATGCGCGATTCTTCCTTGTCGCTGCCGCCCTCGCCGTTGATCGGGTGGTTGCGGTTGAACGCTGTTGCTATGGTTTGGTCGGGCGTCGCTCCGGGCAGCAGGTCGCCCGCGAGCTGCTCGACCACGAAACGGTCATATGGCATGTTGCTGTTGAACGCCCGCACCACCCAGTCGCGCCACGGCCACCCAGTTCGATCGGGGTCGAGTTGGAACCCGTTGGAGTCGGCGTATCGCGCCGCGTCGAGCCACGCCGCCGCGAAATGTTCGCCCAAACGCGGCGATGCGAGCAGGCGGTCCACAACCTTCGCATACGCGCCCGGGGAATCGTCCTTCAGGAACTCCCCTACCTCCTCGCGCGTCGGCGGCAGGCCCGTCAGATCGAGGCTGAGCCGGCGGATCAGCGTGCGCTTGTCAGCCATCGGCGAAGAGCCGACCACACCCGGCACCTTCCGCCGTTCGATCTCGGCCAGCACAAACCTGTCGATTTCGTTGCCCGACGGCCCCCACTCGGGCAGCGCCGGTTGCTGCGAGGGCACCGGCGGGCTCTTGATCGGCTCAAACGCCCAGTGCCCCGTCCACTGCGCACCCGTCGCGATCCACCCCGCGATCTTTGCCCGATCATCGTCGGTCAGTTGCCGGGCTGCTTCCACCGGCGGCATCCGCTCATCCTCATCCCGCGAGAGTACCCGCCGGACCATCTCGCTCGCCTCGGGCTTCCCTGGCAACACGATCCGCGACGGCAGCTTCACGTTGCGATCTTCGTCCTCAGCGTCCCGCGTCGCTGCGAAAATCCCCTCGCGAATGTCGAGGCGAAGGCGTGCCTTGCGATTGTTCTGGTCCGGGCCGTGGCACTTGAAACACGCGTCGGCCAGAATCGGCCTCACATCGCGGTCAAAGTCCACCGCCGCCGGCTGCCCATGCACCCGCCCCACGACGCCCGCAAGGATCACGATCGGCAGAACGAGCAAACGCATGGCTTATTGTACTGGAAACCGGTCAGGGGCTTCACTGCGGAGTGCCTAACCGTTGCAAACCAACGGTGCCAAAAAAAATCGCCCGACACCTTCGTGCCGGGCGATCAAAATGACCCCATTGGGATTCGAACCCAAGTTTTCAGGATGAGAACCTGACGTCCTAGACCAGGCTAGACGATGGGGCCATCGGGGTGGACCATCTAGGACTGGCAGAGGTTATGCCGCCCCCGTGCGGCGTCAAATACCACGCCAAAGCCGCACCGGCGGTGAGCATCGTCGTGCATTGGCGTGCATTGGGAACCCACCAACGAAACACCCACCCAGGCACGCCGGGTGGGTGTTCAATGACGTATTCAGGTTTCAACGAACCGGCTGTAGGCCCTCACGGCCCATTCTCCAACCGGCCCGTTCTCAAACTCCCGCTGCGACTCCGGCCAGACGACGCCGAAGGTGCGACAGTGCGTACACCGCAGCCTCGGCCTGCGACCGGCCCACCACGGCTCCCGAGGGCGACCCGGCGGGATCTTTCCATTCCGCCCGGTAGCAATCGAAGAGTTGGATGTGCCGAACCGCCAGATCGAACCCTGACCCTTTGAATTCCTCGGCGGCCCGTGCCACGCCAGGGAACCAACGGCCATCGGAGTGACGAAGACAACCCGAGCTGTCGAGGGCTGTCCACCCGGTGGCGTAGAGCTCATCGATCGCAAAATCGAGCCCCATAGCGACCTCCTTTTCTACCGTCGCTTCACCGTTCTCGCGTGGCATCGGCCAGTCCGATCCACGCGCTTTTTCCGTGCATCCCTGACGGAACTCCGCGAAGCCCACATCTGCATCCGCCCCATACCGCCCCAGCAATCATCGTCGCCGGTTCACCTGACATTCATAGTGTATCCGAAATGCGAAGCCTTTGGCAGTGAAATTCCAAATAATCCACATACGAACGTTCTGCGAATGCTGCATTGCGTCCTGACCCGACGGCCATGCTCGATTCAATCATTTTGCAGTACTTTGCGCAATTCACGCGCATACGCCTCGATCGCCTTGACCGGGTCGTGGATCGGCGACCACCCCAGCCCCACCCTCGTCGCCGACAGGTCGGCGCACGTGTAGCCCTGATAAAAGATCCTCACCGCCGGGGGCATCTCGAAGTACTCCACCTCGTGCTCGCCTGCCCTGAGCCCAAGCCCGCGGCGGACGGCCTCGGCCAGATCGGTGAAACTGGTCGCCTCGCCGCTCCCGACGTTGTAGATGCCCGGCACAGGGGCCGCCTTGGTGCCCAGACCGGCCGCGGCCATGGTGCAGGCGACGACATCGTCCACGTAGACCTGATCGCGAGCCTGTGAGCCGTCGGTGAAGAGCCTGGGTGACTTACCGTCGAGGATCTGCCGTGTAAGTTGGTACGCCATCGACGCCATCTTGCCCTTGCGCGCTTCGCCCGGGCCGAAAACGTTGAAGTATCGCAGCCCGACGATCTGAGGCTGCCCCGAGAGCGACGACGCAAGCCGGCGATGCTCGCTTTCCATGAGCCACTTGCTGAAGCCGTAGACATTGTTCGCCACACCCGCCGACGCGATTGCGAACGGCTTGCGGACACCCGCCTCCGGTGGCGTGCCGTAGGTGGCTGCGCTGCTCGCGTACACCAGCGGCACAGCGGCGGTCACGCAGGCCTGCATGAGCGACAGCATGGGTGTGGCGTTGACGGCGATCATCTCGGCCTCGGCCGCTACCGTGGTGTCGGTGATCGCCGCGAGATGAAACACCGCGTCGACGTGCATCGCCTGCAACATCGCGTCAAAATCGAACTCCTCAACACCCACCGGCAGCACCACACCGGAGAACGGGGCAAGCACCGCACGCAAATATGCCTCGACGATGTTGGCGTGGCTTCCGGTGCGGAAATCATCGACGATGATGATTTCGGCGTCGGGCTCGCGGGCCGAAAGGGCCGCCACGAGATTCGCGCCCACAAACCCCGCCCCGCCTGTGACGACATATCGCGGCGGCTCGGCCTTCTTGGCCTTGCCCGTGCCCCGCGACCTCTCGTGCCTGTGCGTCTTCATCGCCCAACTGTATCACACAACCGCCCGAAGGCCCATCCATGCTCACGGGCCGCTCACTGGGCCGGCTTGGGGGGCAGCATCAGCTTCATTCCCGTCCGGAGCTTCTCCGCTTCGGGAAGAGTCTTGCTGTTGGCGTCCAGGATCAGTTTCCAATGCTTTGACGCGCCGTAGACCGTCAGTGAAATTTTCGAGAGCGTGTCGCCCGGCACCACGCTGTATTCCGTCCAACCAACGCCGCCTGGCTGACCGGCTGCCGCTGCGGGCTTGCCCACCTCGGGCACGACCTTACCCTGGATGTTCGACGGGTCGAGCGGCACGCGGACCTCGTCGCCCACCTTGAGGCGGTGCGGGTCTTTCATCGGGTTCGCCTGCGCGATGGCCTTCGCGTACGCCGACGACCCAAGGCGAGCCTTGGCGATCTTCTCGAGCGTGTCGCCGGCTTTCACCGTGTAGGTATCAAATCGCGGGGCCTCGACCGCCGGCTTGTTCACCACCGACGCGGGGATTGGCTTTACGGTCGCTTGTGGAGACGCCAAGGGTTCGATGGGCGCGGGCGTCGCCTGGGGCCTCTCGCGGCGAATCTCTGACCGAACTGCTGCGGGTGGGGTGTCGGCCAGCTCGCTGGGCGTAGGCCCCAGATCGACCACGCCGTATTGGCGGCCCGACGTGGGGTAGAGCCAGTAGACACCGACC
>JAYVUC010000052.1:0-9004 GCA_043788295.1 Phycisphaerales bacterium | reverse complement strand
ACGATCTGCTCCGCCGAATGTCTGGTCCGCTTCATGCCGAGAGTCTCCAAGGCCGCCACCGGCGACCGTCGGGACTCTCATAGTTGGTGGATCAGGATTTGGGGAGCAGGTCAGGATCACCCGCCCGTAAAGGCCGGTGCTCCTGTCCGGGATCGTGCGGAATCGCCCGGGCACCTGGCGACGCAAAGTACGAAACTCAGCCAAAATGCTCTCGCCGTGCCCCGACAAGATCGGCAAAGCCGCAGAAATGCAACGCTCTGGCGGTGCGAGGCGTGCTCGCGTCGGGAAGTGGAGCGGGGTCATGGCCACAAAACGCACCCAAGCCGCCCGGAGGCGGCTTGGGTGTCATGAATCGTGAATGGCCCGTCAATCCCTCCAGGTGACGGGCCATCGGATTCCGTTGATCAGCAACCGGCCTCAAAAGCGACCACGAAGTCGTCGTAGTCGAAGAAGTCGATTGCGCCGTCGCCGTTGAAGTCGGCATCGGGTGTGCCGGTCTCGAAGGCGACCACGAAGTCGTCGTAGTCGAAGAAGTCAACCGCGCCGTCGAGGTTGAAGTCGGCCGCACACGTCCCCATGATGGCGTAGAACGCTGCAACGTCCGCGGCATCCACTCTGAGGTCGCCGGTGAGGTCGCACGAGAGGTCGAGAGCGACCGCCGTGCCCAGATCAGACCACATGCCCGCGCCCGCCTGACCCAGGAGTACGTTGGCCCTGAGGTAGTTCAGGTCGGCCTTGTCGATGACGCCGTTCGCACCCACAGGTGCAAAGCCACGGGCAATGCCGGCTGCGCCAGCGATGTCCGCACGCGAGTCGCCCGAGCTATGGGCAGCCCCGGTCGACTTGGTGGTGCCGAAGAAGTTGAGCAGGCCGCGAACCGACAAGGAGGCGTTATCGACGGCGGTGAACCCGGCTTTGCGGTCGAGGTTGCCGCCCACGAGGTGCAGGCCGTCGGCGAAGTACCGAACGTCCGCCCGGGTGAAGGAGCCGTCGCCGTTGAAGTCGCCCAGAACCTCGATGATCGCCTTGGCGCCCGATCCGCCAGCATAGACGCCGTCGGGAGCAACCCAGGTGGTTGCGGTCTCGCGGGCCTTGAAGGCTCGCATCATCTCGGTGATGTCCGCGCTGGTGCGGCTTCCATCACCGTTGAAGTCGCCCGCGACCTTGTTGCGAAGGTTGAGGGTGCTGTCGGCAGCGGCGGTGGAGCCGTCATTCGCGACGAACGTCGAGTCAGACCGCCCGTCGCTGTAGACAGCGGGAGAGGTGAGGACGAACCGGCGAGGGATCTTGCCCGCCGTATTGGTGTTGAACGTGTCGAAGCGGGTATTCGAAAGGATGTTGTTCGTCAGTGCGAAATCGTAGAGTGGCTGGTTGAATGCAGGGTTGGTGTCCATCTGCGTCGGATTGGTTTGGTTATGGACCTTCCTGAGGCCCTGGGTGAGCAAAAACTGCGTCGCCAGGTACTGCCCGGGCATGAAATCATTGTCCGGGTTGCCGATGCCCGCGGCGAAGGCTTCGATGCTGCGGGTGATGTTGTTGACGTACGCGGCGGCGTACTGGTTGCGGAGGCGCGGGTTGGTGTTGCCGGGCGTGCCTCCCTTTTCATTCTGGTTGTGCGGGTCGCCGATGGTGACCAGCACCGCGGGGCCGCCGATGTTGTAGTTGCCTTCGAGCACGTTGAAGGCGTTGACGCGATACGCGGTCGAACCGCCATAGGAACCCGCGTTGTGGACGACGGCGAGGGTGTCCGCCGCGTCGGTTGTGAGCCAGGAGCCGGGATAGCTGCCCGTGGCGCCGGTCTCACCACCCGGGTAGCCGATCGCCAGGCGATGGTTGCGGACGGTGCGGATGACGTTGGAGCCGCCGTTCTTGTTGCTGGGCACAAAGCGGGGCCCGACGCGATCCTCGTTCTCCGAGTTGGACGGGGCACCGGCGAGGCCACCCACGTTGTCGCCCGCACCCCACGATGGGTCAACAGCAGTGGTGTTGTTGAAGGCGTTGCGCGTGCCCGAACCGACGTCGCGCGTGACGCACATGAGATTCTCGCCATTTGCGCGGCGGCCCGTGAGGGTGAGCCACTGGATGTCGGTCATGGTGATCTGCTGGAGGCCCACGCCGTAGTTGGCCATGACGGCGATGGGGGCATAGGAGAGAGGAGTGTCAAAGAGCGTGTTGGCGTCGGGTGCACCGATGCTGAGATTGCGCCCGTTGAGTCCCGGAAGCGAATTGGCCAGGCCCCCGGTGGTTCCGTCGTTCTTGGACGAGATACGGGTGTTGAGCCCATACCCGGTATCACCGGGATAGGCGCTTGGATTTGTAGCGACGCCGGTCCGCCGGGTTGCCCAGGTGCTGGAAACATCGACCGGGGCGATGTCGATCCGGATGCCGCCGCCCGAGAAAACGCCCCCGGAACTCCGGAGTGCCTGGAGCGTCGTGGTGTCGCTGGTGACAGGCGCGCCGCCGGGGTTGCCCATGTTCGCGATACCGCTGGCCGTGCCCGCGAGGATGTAGCGTGTCCCGTTGTAGTACGCGTTGGAGGCGGTGGTAGCCTTGATCTCGGTGTTGAAGCCCGAGGTGACAAAGGTGCTGCCGTAAAGCGTCAACTCGATAAACCCGTTGACTGATCCGGTGGCCCGATACTGGACCGCGAGATACTGCGTGGGGCCAAAGGGGTCGATGGTCGCGGGACCGAGCTGGTCGAGCGAGGGGCTGCCGAGGCTTCCGGCCACCCCGTCTCCATCGATATCGATGAAATCGTTGGTGGACGACTGCACCCGACAGAAGTTTTCGAGCAGGGTGGCACCACTGATGTTAACGACGTAGGGCTGAGCTGTCGCCACGGTGGCGAGGCCGCCAGCGAGCCCGCAGGCCGCCAAGACCAGGATTCTCTTCTCAATCTGCATTTCAATCTCCTTCAGAAAGTTTGTCGGGTTCGGCACACGCCGCTCCCGGAATCTGACTCTCTCTCGCTCGACCAACTCAATCTCGAAGTCTCTCTCACAACGGTGTTCGTCAATCCAGGACGCCCGCATGGGCGCGGAATCTCCACACGCCTTCCCGTCGTTGGGAATGCCCGACTGGCACCGAGGGAAGCGGCTGTGATTTTTCACAGCCGCTCATGGTCGGTTGGCAACACGCATTGAAACAATCGCGGCGAACCTCTCGATTCGCCGCGCGTGAGGCTCTTATTCGACGGGGTCTTCCATGTCGACGCGATTGTCCTTGGTGAGGCTCCAGACTTTGTCGCCCCACTTGCGCTGACGTATCGATTCGACGAGTTGCATGCGTTCGACGTGAGCGTCCACGAACGCGAAGATCGTCTGTCCGCCATAGCCCTTGTCACCGCCCGGGTGCTTGCGGCCCACGATGTTGAGTTCGCTTCCGCCCGAATCCCACATGTTCTCGTTCAACTCATCCATCCGCTTGATCTCACCCTGGTTGAGTTTGGGGTAGCGGAAGGGCGGTCTTGCTGAGTTGGCTTGTTCAGCGTAGATGTCGACGCCCGCACCCTTCCCGAAGAAGGGCTGGACCGGGCGGTGGCTCTTGATGACCTGCCCGCCGCCGTCGGAGCCGCCCGAGCCCAGGATTTTGTAGTCCTTGAAGTCGTTGAACTCGGTCATCAGGATGGTGCGGCTTGGGTTGCCGATCCACGCATCCTGGACGAAGCGATTCTTGCGGACGTTCCCCGAGTCGTAAAACTTGTTTCGACAGAAGATGGCGGCGTTGCCCGTGAAGCCGATGCGGGATGCCTGACGATCCTGCGGTGTGCCAGAACCGACGGCGTTGCCCTGGTCGTTGGTCTGGCCCGGTGCCCAATCTGATGAATCGCCCCCGGGGTTGGTGCGGGGCGCACCCTTGCTTTCAAGCACCGGCGAACCGAAGGCATCGGAGCCCAGGTTCCCGCCATTGACCAGAAAGTACGACCAGTGCACGTACCCGTTCTGAGGATTCGGGTTGTTCAGTTGCTGGTCGTTGAAGTTCCAACTACCGGTGGTGTCGTCGGCACCGTACATGTACGCCGGCGGATACACCGACTTGGTATCGACGAGGTACATCGCCAGGCCTTGGGTCACTCCCCGGGCTGCGGCGGAACACTTGATCGCCCGTGCCTCGGCGCGGGCTTTGGCCAGCGACGGGAGCAGGAGGCCGATGAGAAGGGCGATGATCGCGATCACCACGAGCAGCTCGATGAGGGTGAACCCGCGTGGCCGATTTCCGATGGTCATAGGCTAAAGCTCCACGAGTCGCCCTCACGAGAAGAATTTCCCGTGATCGAACGACGCGAGGAGAATAGCTTTGAGCCTTTTTCGCTGTGTCAGGATGCGGCTAAGAATGCGCTCAGATGGGGCGAGAGTTCACGCCGCGATGTCCTGTCACACCCTCCCTTTCGCACGATGCGAGCGCGTCCGCAGGTCGGGGGCTCAACCTTCCGAGGCACCATGCAATCACGCCGCCGGCGTTGGTGTCGTTGTGCTCGTGGGTCGCCGAGTTCTGGATCGTGAAGAATTGCACCGCCGGCACGTTCTTCGCACGCAGCATCGCCAACATCTGCTCTATCTCCCCGATCGTGCGATACCCCGCCGTCGAGTGCGGGATACCGGCCGCGTCAAAGCTCGTGTACGGCATCTGCACCCGCGGCGCGAGCCCATCGTTGTGCCGCCCAACCTGCTGGCCCGTCGCCGGGTACGAGTAGATCACAGATTCGATGCTGTGGCGTGAGACGCGAAGGTGCGCACGGGGAGGGTGAGTGTGCGCGAGATATTTTTATGGGAGGTGGGGAGTTGAAGGTTGGGGCCACCGACGTTGACGAACGTTCCGCACCGATCGCCGCCCCCACAGGAACCGGCGGTCGGTGGCACGGATCTACTTGCCGGTGACGACGAACCAGAGCATGCGGGCGGCGATGGCGGCGGCGGCGAGGAGAAAGGCCCAGCGGACGAACCGCGCGCCTTGTTTGATGGCGAGGGAGCTGCCGATGAAGCTGCCGGCGGCGTTGGCGATGCCCATGGGGATGGCGAGTGGCCAGATGACGAGGCCGCTGATGATGAAGGTGGCGAGGGAGCCGAGGTTGCTGCCGAGGTTCATGGCTTTGGCGTTGCCAGTGCCTGTGACGAAGTCGAAGCGCAGGAAGCGGACCATGACGAAGACGAGGAAGGAGCCGGTGCCTGGGCCGAAGAAGCCGTCGTAGAAGCCCAGGGTGAGGCCTGCGCTGATGGTGATGAAGATGTTTCGGCGTGTGGGGCCTTGGTAGTTTGACTGGCCGCCGATGTGGGGCTTGAAGAACATGTAGAGGGCCATGATGATGATGAGGGAGCCGAAGAGGCCTTTGGTGAGCGGCTCGTTGAATTTGCCGAGCTTGATGAGTGCAAGAGCACCGGCGATGGAGCCCAGGAGAGCGCAGCCGCCGCCGAGAGCGGCGACGAGGTGATCGAGCTTGCCGCGAGCGAGGAAGGAGATGGTGGCGGTGCTGGAGCCGCTGGCGCCGACGAACTTGTTGGTGCCGGCGATGTTGGGGATGGGAAGGCCCAGTGCGGCGAGGGCGGGCATGGTGAAGATTCCGCCGCCGCCGGCCATGGCGTCGATGAGGCCGGCGATGAAAGCGACGGCGGAGAGGGCGGCGATTTGCGGGGAGGAGAAGGGGGGCAAGGGGTTGAGGTTAGGGGAGAAGAGGGCGGGCGGTGTTCTCGGGCGGTGGCATGCGGCCGGACGGTCAAGTGACCAAAGAAGGCGTGGTGTGGGGGTGCGAGTGTGGGGGAGCGTGCTGCGATCGAGCAATTTGTTGTTTGGCGATTTCCCGCTTGCGTGTACACTGCGATCCGGGTAATTCGGCCAGGATTCGCTCGGCATCGTTCCGGGCGCTCGTCGCGTGCCTCAAGGGAGTTTCACCATGGTCCGTCCGACGCTCGCCCTTCTTACATTCGGCGCGATTGCGCTCACTGCGGCCATTGGGCTTGTTGTGGCCATGGGGCCGTTGAATCCGCCCGCAGGGCCGGTGGCATCGACATACAAGACGCTCACCGAGGTCGAGCCTCGTACCGCGATCAACGCGACCAACACGCCGGGCGACGCCAGCACGCTTTTCAAGATCACCACGTCGGGCTCCTACTACCTCACCGGCAACATTACCGGCGTGGCCGGGAAGCATGGGATCACCATCGTTGCCGGCAACGTCACGATCAATCTCAACGGCTACGAGCTGATCGGACCAACTGGGGCGGGCGCGCTCGACGGCATCCTCGGTGGCAGCAACGGGCAGCTCAATCTGGCCATCCTCAACGGCACGATTCGAAACTGGAGTGGCAACGGCATCAACTTGCAATATCTCTCGGCACAAAACTTCCGCATCGAGGGGATCCTGACCAACGCCAACGGCGGCAATGGACTCGCTCTCTCGAACTCGGGCATGGTGAAGAACTGCTCGGGCTGGAACAACTCGGGGAGCGGCATCAATGCACAGAATGGTGTGACAATCACGGGCTGTTCGATGAACAACAACCATCTCAACGGCATCGTCACGCTGAGCGGCTGCACGATTGCCGAGTGTTCAGCGTGGAACAACTTTGTTGACGGCGTCATCGCAGGCTCGGGCTCCTCGGTGGTCAACTGCACCACCTATGACAACGGCGGCAACGGAATCAGCGCGAGCGACGGGTGCACGATCACCGGGTGTACGTCTCGCAAGAACACGCTCGACGGCATCCGATGCCCCGGCCAGTGCATCATCCGCGACAACACCTGCTCGATCAACGGCACCTCAGGCGACGGCGCGGGTGTCCACGCCACAGGCAGCCAGAACCGGATCGAGGGCAACAACTGCGCCGGTGCTGATCGTGGCATCGACGTGGACGGCGTGGGCAACGTGATTATCAAGAATACCTGCTCGGGTAATACCAGCAACTGGGAAATCGCCGCCAACAACGTGCTTGGCCCAATCGTCGATGCGACTGCCCCCGCCAACGTCGCCGTTTCGGGAAACTCCGGTGCCGCCTCCCTGGGGAGCACACACCCCAATGCCAACTTCTCGTACTGATCGACAGCGGGGAAGGCTTGAACGCGGAGGGCGCGGAGGTGGCGGAGGTGGCGGAGGTGGCGGAGGTGGCGGAGGGACGCGGAGGGGAGACAAAGAGACGTAAAACGAGAGTCTTCGAGAGGCCGGAGTCGCACAAAGCTCGTTTCAGCGTGGGCGGGTGGCGAGGATCACCCTGCGAGATGATCCTTGCCACCCGTGCCATTCGTCACGGGGGAATGGCTGAAAGTTATCCACAATCCACACTGGAAGAGAACGGCAGCTTGACAGGGTGTTCGGGTCTTGGTATCGTCTGGACGCTCAGGCTCGCGTCCGGCGACGCCCCTGAGTCCGGGGCTCTTTCGACGAAAGCAGTGTGCTTTCGTGGCCCGCTTAGCCACTCACACCAAGGTTGTGTGGCGGCGTGCCGTGTCAGGGTTCGGTTCACTCGCCGGCGTTCGGGGTGCCTGCCACCGGCAGCCACACTCCGACAAAGGAAAGGTGCAGTTATGGCATTTGCAAGCGCGAAGGCGGAAGTGAAGGAATCACGTCATGCGGAGATGAAGCCACAGCAGCGGAGTGGCGGCGGTGGTGTGGGGGGGGGGGAGAAGACGGCTGAGGCGAGGGCGGCCGAGCTCAAAGTGAAGAAGAAGGCATTGGAGATCGCACTGGCGCAGATTGACAAGGCGTTTGGCAAGGGTGCCATCATGAAGATGGACGAGAACGCCTTTCTGAGCATCCCGGGCATCTCGACGGGGTCGATCTCGCTGGACTTGGCGCTGGGTGGGAAGGGGATTCCGCGGGGGCGGATCGTGGAGATTTTCGGGCCCGAGTCTTCGGGCAAGACGACGCTGGCGCTGACGTGTGCCGCGATGGCGCAGAAGGACGGCGGTGTGGCGGCGGTGGTGGATGCCGAGCACGCGATGGACCCAAGCTGGGCTCGCAAGCTGGGAGTGAATATTGATGAGCTGCTGGTGAGTCAGCCCGACACGGGCGAGCAGGGGCTTGAGATCTGCGAGATGCTGGTGCGGAGCAACTCGGTGGATGTGGTGATCATCGATTCGGTGGCGGCGCTGGTGCCCAAGGCGGAGATCGAGGGGGAGATGGGCGATGCGAGCGTGG
This sequence comes from Phycisphaerales bacterium, assembly GCA_043788295.1. Taxonomy (GTDB): domain Bacteria; phylum Planctomycetota; class Phycisphaerae; order Phycisphaerales; family UBA1924; genus UBA2396. Next base: position 876 of record JAYVUC010000052.1, on the reverse strand, counting down.
GCGTGCAGGCGCGGCTCATGAGCCAGGCGATGCGCAAGCTCACCGGCGTGATCGCACGCAGCAACTGCACGGTGATTTTCATCAACCAGATACGCGAGAAGATCGGCGTGATGTTCGGCAGCCCCGAAACGACCACGGGCGGGCGGGCTCTGAAGTTCTACTCGTCGGTGCGGATCGATGTGCGGCGGACGGGGGCGATCAAGGAGGGGGATGTGGTTGTTGGGAGTCGCACGCGGGCCCGCGTGGTGAAGAACAAGCTGGCGGCCCCGTTCCGCGAGGCTGAGTTTGACATCATGTACACCGAGGGCATCTCGTGGTCGGGCGATCTGATCGATGTCGCGGTTGAGGCTGGCATTTGCCAGAAGAGCGGGTCGTGGTTCAATTATGGCGAGATTCGATTGGGCCAGGGCCGAGAAGTGGCCAAGCAGTTCCTGAAATACAACCTTGAGGTGGCGGCGGAGATTCGCAAGAAGGTGCTGGCAGCGAAGGCGACCGCGCCGCTGAAGGTGCCGGGGGCGGAGGAAGAGGACGAGGGGGATGAATGATCGCGGGCTCTCTCGCTGGTGCGAGAGGGTGAGACGTGGGAGTGAAACGCGTGAGTTTGGGGCGAGATGTTGAGTGAATACGCAAGGACGCACCGGGATCGGTGCGTCCTTGTTCGTTTGGCGCGTCGCGGGCGGAATGGTGGGTGGCGAGGATCATCCCGATAGGGTGATCCTCGCGGGTTGCCGGTTGCAGCGACGTGCGATTGAGATGGCGTGGGCTCGAAAAAGCGAGGATCACCGAGGCGGATGATCCTCGCCACCCGGCTTTGGTGGTGGCGACGGTGGTGCGGGCTTTTGCGTTGTGGGCGTGGCGGCTCAGGGAATCGTGCGG
>JAYVUC010000051.1:0-41065 GCA_043788295.1 Phycisphaerales bacterium | reverse complement strand
CCTGACCGTCATACTCGCCAGCCGCCGCCGTATAACGTCCCGATGCATCGACCGGGTTCAGGACTTCCAGCCCGTATTTCGCTCCCGTCTCGAAATCCTCTTTGCCGTGCCCCGGCGCGGTATGCACCAAACCCGTCCCATCTTCAAGCGTCACATAATCCGCCCCAACCACACGCCACACCGTGGCTTTGGCATCCTCCCAAGGCTTCATAAACGGGTGCCGATACCCAAGCCCCAGTAACTTCTCCCCCTTGCACGTCGCCAGCACCACATGATTCTCAACCGCGTGCTCGCCCGTGGGCATCTTCACCAGTTTCGCCACCGCGTCCGCCGCCACCACCGTCACCGCCCCGTCGATCCACACGCACGCGTACTCAAACTTCGGATTCACCGCGATCCCCATGTTCGCAGGCAGCGTCCAAGGCGTCGTCGTCCAGATCATAAAGCACGGCCGAACCATCGGCCTCGTCCCAGGCAACGGCAATTTCTCCTTCTCACCCTCCCCGACTTCCCCCCCTGCGCTCTCCGCGTCCTCTGCGTTATCACTGTCTTTCAATCCAAACGCGTCATACACCGCATCCAAATCCGCAGCCTCAAAGTCCACGTACACCGACAAATCCTCGCGGTCGTAGTACTCCAGCTCCGCCTCGGCCAGCGCTGTCTCGTTGGCGATCGACCAGTGCACCGGCTTGAGCGCCCGGAACACGAGCCCCTGGGCCATCAACTCCGCCAACACCTCCAACGTCGCCCCCTCGAACGAAGGCTGCATCGTCAAATACGGATGGTCATAGTCGGCCATCGTCAAGAACCGCTCCATCTGCCCGCGCTGCAGCTTCTGATACTTCTCTGCGTGGGCCTGACACTCGCGCCGAACCACCATCCGCCGCTGATCGTCCGAAAGCGTCGCAAGCTTGGCAGCCTTCCCCCTTTCGATCATGTCGGTCATCACCTTGTGCTCGATGGGCAAGCCATGGCAATCCCACCCCGGCACAAACGGGCAATCAAACCCCATCATCGTGCGACTCCTCACCACAAAGTCCTTCAGACACCGGTTCAAAAGGTGCCCAAGGTGCAGATTCCCGTTCGCATACGGCGGCCCATCGTGGAACACAAACTTCCGCCTCCCCGCACTCTTGGCCCGCACCTTGTCATACAGCTTCATCGCAGCCCACCGCTTCACGCTCGCGGGCTCGTTCTGCACCAGGCTCGCTTTCATCAAGAAAGCGGTCTTGGGTAGGTTCAGGGTGTCCTTGTACGAACGTTCGGCCACAGGTTTCGTGGCGTCAACAGACGAGGTGGGTGTCGGAGCTGAATTGACTGGCGGTTGGCTCATGGCATGATCCGATCAACAAGCACCCCGGCAGCATGCCGCCGGGCCTTTGGGTGGTCCAGGAAAGTGAGGATGATACGTGCGGCGACACCGGCCCCGACGGGTGCAAGGCACCTCAGCGGGGCGTGATAATTCGACGAATATCGATCGCGCAGGTATCCATCACGCCCGAAGTATAGGGACGCGCGCCAGCACTCGAAGAACGGACCGTCAGGCGTGCTCGAAAATCGACTGCGTGCGGAGCACGATCCCCTGCGACGCGATGAGGTGGTACGCCTGCACATGGAGCTGCCCCACATGCCGCTGCACGTCGATCAGGCTCATACAAGACCCCGCCGCGTCCTCCCAACGATGGACAAGCGAGTGCGATTCCTTCGCGTGGACCGTCATTTCCTCAAAAACCGACCCAAACACGTTGTCGCTGAGCGTCTCGGTCTGCACGCTGAGCATGTACGTCACCCGGCCCTGCGCCGGAGAGCCACTGGCCCCTTTGGGATCAAGGCAGTGCTCAAACTCGTGCTCTCCCGCCGCGAGAAACGCGCTGAGCAACCCGGGGGCTGGAATGTTCCGGTCCAGATCAGTGACGAACTCGCAGGCTGTCACCCCGCCCTTGATGAATCGCAGCACATGCGACCCGGGCATGAGCCACGCCTCAAAGTCCACACCCGGCACACGCACAATCCTCTTGCGATGGATCGGAAAGCGCTCCTCGCTAAACGCCTGGTTGTAAAAAAGCACCTGGTATGTTTGTAAACTGTTTGGCTTTGTGGCAGCATTCATGCGCGATTGCCTCAGGCCGAAGTCTTCTCGGACTTCAAGCCAAGTTGCTCTCTCGCTCCCACGACTCTCGGCGGACGACTCCCCCGTCCGGCCGATACTGCGGTCGAGAGTGCCGCGCACTCTCGGACGACTACTCCAATCCAACACAACCCAACAGCACCTTCAAGAGCAACGAAACTTCCGGCGTTCGTCATCACCAGAAGCGGTGGCACTACACCGCCCATGCAGATACGAGTTTACAGGACTCTTCGCAAATGTCTACCCAAAAATTATCCGTACACAACCTATTGTCGTTACGGAACTGGTGGACTGCTGCCGGGTGTGGGTTCAATGTGGAAAAACAGCCGGATTTGGCTCAGATGTCTGGAATTGTGGAGTTGATGCGACTGCCGACACACCTGCGCGCCGCGGCGATTGTTGAATCGGCCAAGGTCGCTTCGCGTCAAGAACTCGCCGTGCTGGGGCCGATCCTGGCCGACTGTGCCGTGGCCTCGTCGAGGCGAAGCTGGATCGACAAGGCTCGCTGGTTGCTCGGCGTTTCTGGACCCGGCGCGAGTGGTCGGGCGTGTGCCGCCATCGTTCGGCGTTGGAATGAGTACGAGGATAGCGATCGTGCACTTGTGCTGGCTGAATACAGGGGCTCATGGCCCCACGTCTTCGCCGCTCTCGCGGGCGATGTGTCGCCTTCGACTCGAATCGGCGTGGCATCGTGCCTTTTCGCGCTCGACCGCGACGATCTACTGGGTTGCGCGATCGATCTGCTCCCCGATCCGGCGGCGGGCGCAGTGGCCGAACGTGTGCTGATGCGAGCGGCGCGACGGGCTGCGGAATCGAACATGCCCGAAGGGCTTGTGCATGGCGAGATCCTTCGTGCGGCGTGCGGATTTGCAACCCACCAGCGCCGCGGCGTGATGGGCGCGTTGCTGATACTCATCTCCCGCGAGAATCGCGACAACCGCGTATGGTGCTGGGTCCGCGCGGGCGGGCCCGAGGTGACCGCGCTCCAGGGCGCTCTGCGGAGCACGGGCGGCGTGGCCATGCGGGCCAAGGCGTGGGAACTTCTCGCCTCGCCCGAGTTCACGCACGCGGCGATGGATCGGCTTGGGCGTGCGAAGGAAACCGCCGAACACGAGGTTGTGCTCGGGTCGTGGGCTCTTGCGGCGCATCCGCGGCGGGCACGGTCGGTGAGAGCGGCCGGGCTCGCGGCAAAAAAGAACGAGAACGCGTGGGGCGGCCTCCCGTCGCTGGCGCAGTTTGCAAGGCTGAGCGGGCCCGCACAATGTGGTGCCATGAAACTTTCCACAATGTGCGATGCGCCAAACGCCTTGATCGACGGGTATGTCGGCGCGGTGCTTTCGATCGCGGACCCGCGGGTGAGGCACTCGGCCTCGTGCACCGTGCCCGCGAGTCTGCTCGTCGATCTGGCGTTCGACGCGCACGCGTGCGTCGCCGGGACGGCCGCAACGAGGCTCGCGCAGAACGACATCGGTGTCGATCAGTCGATTTGGATTCCGCTCGCTCGAAGTCCGCACGCGGTCGTCCGCTCGATCGCATCGGCGATGGTGTGGGACGCGGAGCGGGCGTGGCTTGGAGCGTCGGAACCGAGATTGCGGGTCGCGCTTCGGCGCGGGCTCGCGCGCAATCGGACGCGAACACTCGACGGGGCGCGGGCGATCTGGCGGCATCTTGATGCGACGCGGCGCGCGGCCATGGCGAGCACCGTTCGGGCGCTTGGACTGGGCGGCGAGCTTGCCGACATTCTCGTTCCGCTGGTCCACGCAGGTGCCCAAGAGGTGGGCGATATTCTTGTGCTGCGGGCCGCGTCGGCGGCGGTGACCGCCCTTGCAGACGCGGGTGCGGAAACTGCGGGAGCCGCCCTTCGCCAATGCCTGCTAGCGCACGACGGAAGATTGAGGTCCAACGCGCTGGAGGCACTGGTGCGGATCAGGCGCGACGAGCCCATGGCGATCGCTCGCGGGACGGTCATCGAGCTCAAGGACGATCCGCACCACCGCGTGCGCGCTTCGGCCATCAGGGCCATGGCGTTGCTCGACGACGGCGTCGCCCCGCTGACGGCGGCGATGGCGGGCGAGGCGGCATCCAGGATGCTCGACGACCACCGAACGATGCACCGGCTCGCGGGCGTGTGGGTGGCCGAACGCCTCTATGGCGCGGGCGGGCTGCTCCGCGGGAGCAAAGAGGCGGCAAAGAGCGCGGCGACGCTCCGGCGTCGCTCTACGCATGAGATCGAGCCTCGGATTGTCGTCCGAGCGGCCGCGTGCCTTGCGATGATCGAGCCGGAACGTGAACCCGCCACAAACGTGCGGGCGATGGAGGCCGCGTGATGATGTGGATGCTCGCTGATGAGCCGATGCACCTCGTGACGGGGGACGCGCTGCCGGGCGGCCCGCTCCCGGACTGGGTGATCGTCGCGTGGACAGGGGCCGCGATCTTTGCCGCATTGCTGCTGGTCACGGTGCTTGGGATTCGATGGTGGCTTGCGCAGCCCGACGCAGATCTGGCGTTTGATCACCTGTGCGGGCGTCTGGGACTGTCGGGGGCTGACCGGCGCGTGATCGAGCATCTCGCGGCGATGGCGGGGGTCCATCCCGTCGCGCTGCTGGTTTCCCGCCACGGCTTCGCAAGGGCGTCACAGGCGTTGATCCAATCGAAATCGCCGGTGATCGCACCCTCGCGGATTGCGTCGCTTGCGGACAAGCTGCTTGGCAACACCGACACCTGGTAGCACGCCCTGGACGGGCGTGCGACAAAGAACAGCGCCACCGAATCAGGACATCTCGACCTCGCGCACCCGTTGAACGCGGCGGACGCGTTCCACCGCCTGGCGGATCGTCTCGCGGACCTGAAACGCGTTTGGGATGTCGGCCAGAAAGACGTGCGGGAGCGAGGCGTCGTGCGTCTGGAGATGCACCGTGCCCAGGCTGAACAACCGCTGGATGAGCGACTGTGACATGGATGAATCGTGCACGCGGTAGAGCTCGACCTCCTCGATGGCGGTTGAGAAGACGCCCTTGCGGATGCGGAGCCTTTGCGACGTGAGCGTGATGCGGGTATTTGCGATGACCACGGCGACCCAGAGTGCCCACGGGATCGTGACGATCGGCAGGTATCGCCACAGGTTGGGCCACTGGCTGGGGGTGCCAGCCCACAGGGTTTGCTCCACGCCAGGCTGGGCCGAGTCGCTGGCGTCGCCTGCACGTCCCGGCGTACCGGTCATGGCAGCCGGGATGGGCGCGGGGGCGGTTCCGGCGCGGGTGATGGAGTTGATGGTGATGCCGGCGGAGGCAACGGCGGCCTCGGCGTCCGCGAGGGATTCAGCCTCGACGTACTTGCGCACGGGGTTTGAGTCCTGATCGACACCATCGACGACGAATCGTTGCGCCACGGCGAACCTCCTGGGGGACTTTGACCCCGCACCATGATAAGTAATTCGAGGCCTGCGGTTTCAGAGGGAGCCCGGCGCAGCAAAAAACCCGCAGACAGGGCCACGGGTCAGGGAGGGGCAGTGGGTTGGGGCGTGACTCAGCGGCCGCCGCCAGTGACAGCCTGGATCTCGCGGCTGGTGAAGTTCGGGGGGCTCACGACCTGAACCTTGGAGTCGAGGGAGACGTAACGGCGGCCGTTCTTGGTGCCCGACTGGGTCTGCGAGTTGGGCCAGAACTTGTAGCCATCGACCTGGCGGTGCATGTAGTCGGGTGCGTTGATGAGGAGCGTGCCCTGCCAGTAGGTGATGGAGCCGCCGTCGCCGCCGTTGTCGGACCACTGATCGGTCTCGACGAGGCTTGTGATGAGCGAGCGGATGGTCTTGGCCTGATCCTCTCGCTTGGGAAGGTTGTCTTGATTCTGCTGGTTGTTCTGCTGGAACGGGCTCTGGCCGCCTCCCCCGCCGCCGCCACCACCGCTTTGGAAGGCCTGCTGCAGGTCGAATTGGGGAGCGTTGGTCTTGTTGGTGACCTCGAAGAGCATGTCGCTGATATCGTAGATCTCGAGACGGCGGAACTTGTTGAGGCGTTCCTTGGTGCCGATCTGAAGACTTCCGCCGTCGGTAAGCTGCCACGTTGAGCCGCCGCCGCCGGAGAGCTCGGTGCCGGCACGGTCAAGGACTTTCTCGAGCAGCGCGAGGGCGGTGAGGTTCTTGACGGTGACGTTGATCGGCGTCTCTTTGGCGAGCCCGCTGCTGTTCTTGTCGTCGATCCAGAGGATCTCCATGTCAACGCCTGTGACATCGTGGATGAACTTCAGGCAGTCTTCGAGGGTGTTGTCCTTGAACTCGATGGTCACAGTCCGCATGAGCTTCGACAGCGTCTGCGTGCCCGGATGGACCGTCACGCTTCCAAGGCTCGATACGTTGAGCCCGCGAGCGGCATCGCTCGACGTGGCGGGTGTCTTGGCGTTCTCTTTGGGGTCGGCGGGGGCTGAGGCGGGCTGCGCGAAGGTGGAGCCGACAAACGCAAGAAGACTTGCGGTGATCAGAGTTTGAGACATCGTTCTGTTGGTCAGCATGACGGACTCCTTTGCGTTTGCTTGGGGCACCTGTCGGCCTACATCGTACACCATCGTCGGCATGGATCGGCCTGAAAGTTGGATCGGACGTGCAGGCCCGAACCTTGACCGAACTTGCACTTGCGAGGCGGGATTGCTTGCAAGTGTTGTGATCTGACTCCTGCCTGGTGGGACAGTTCCCACGAGGCGTGAAATTGTTGCCTGCGGCGTCCAGATCGGTCGGCTGCCAAGGCTTGCGTTGAAGAGGGTGGTAAATCGGCCCGATGGGTGCTCTTCCCTGGCACGTTTGTCCTTTTTGTGAAAGGGCATGGCGTGGCGAGGCTTGTCGGGGCACGGGCTGCCAGTGGCGGCACCGTGCGTCGGCCAGGGATGGACCGATCGCTTTGGACCGATATCCGCGTGCGACTTTCCGACGAACGGTTCGATCGGCAAGGGCATGACGGCTCGGATGGACTCGAGATTAGGAGCTTCGATTGAGCAACTGCACCGCGAACAACACGCCACATGGCACGACCGCAGGCACCACCAATGGCATGGGCACTGGCATGGGAGGCGGGACGGTCAACCCCGCCTCGTACTACGGCACGAGCAACTTCTGGCCCAATGGCTACTTCTATGGCCCCACTGCCACCCCCACCACCGACCCCACCGGGCAATTCGTCGGCGGCTACACGGGCCAGACCGGCGTGCCATTTGCCGGTCAACCCTGGAACGGCTACCCCGGCTTTGTTCCCACCGGATTCAACCAGCCCGGCTTCTTCAATCCGTATGCTGGCTTCAATGGCGTCGGCGGGTTCAACGGTTTCACCCCTGGCTTCGCCAACAGCGTCGGCAGCTTCGGGCAGCCCTTCGGCTACACGCAGGGGCAGGGCTACTCGCCGTTCAATGGCCCATTTGTGCCGCAGAACTTTGTCCCGCAGAACCACGGGTATCAGAACGGCTACCAGAACTGCGGCTACCCCACCACCAACTTCCAGAGCGGGTTCCAGAGCGGCGGCTATCCGACCGGCTTCAACACCACGCCGTGGTTCAACAACGGCTTCGCGCCGGTCAACACCGGTTACAACACGCCGTTCAATACGCCGTTCAATGGCACCCCTTGGGGCTTCAACAACGGCTGGAACACGCAGGGCCTTTACGGGCAGCCCACGTTCAACCAGGGCGGCTTCACGCAACCGACGTTCCAGAACCAGTTCGTGCCGGCCGGGTTCAACCCATTCATCGCCGCGTGGCAGAACGGGTTCAACGGCTTCGGGTTCAATGGCACGGGCTTCGGCAGCACGGGCTTCAATGGGCAGACCAACACCCAATTCGTGAATCAGCAGCAGGCTGAGGCGAACTTCCGTCGCAACATCGGGCTTTGCCGCGACGCGGCCTGAGCCTGTGACACGATAAACCTTTCTGAGGCGGGCGTCCCGGGAGGGGTGGCCCGCCTTTTTCATTGGTGCTTGCGGAGGCGGCGGGCGAGATACCAGTCGCCAAGGCCTGGGAACGCGGTCATCGCGGCGAGCGCGAGGCGCATCGTCGCGCTCGTCCAGACCTCGCCCCTGGGTTTGCCGAGGCACGCGACGATGGCGGCAGCGACGGTTTCGGGCGTTTGTTTCAGGCGGTCGGGCGTGCGGACAGCCTTGCGGGTGCCGCCGGAGCGTTGGGCAGTCTGGTCTGAGAACTCCGAGACGGTGCCCACAGGGTGGATGGTGGAAACCTGGATGCCTTTGGGTGCGAGCTCGATGCGCATAGCGCGGCCGAGATGGTCCTGCATCGCTTTGGTCGCCGAATAGGCCGAGTGGAGCGGGAGGCCGACTTTGGAGACGCAGCTCGAGCAGATGAGGACATGGCCCGCGCCGGCGGTGAGCATGCGCTGGACGGCGGGGCGGACCGTGAAGAGCGTGCCCCAGAAGTTGGTTTGCATGATGGCGAGCCACTGGTCGTTGGTGAGGTCGCAGGCGGCGCCTTCGAGACCGAAGCCGGCGTTGGCAAAGACGCTGTAGATGCTGCCGAACGATTCGACAGTGCGATCAATAAGCATGCGGCAGTCGGATTCGAGATCGACATTCATCTGGACGGCGATCGCGCGGCCACCCGCGGCGTGGATCTCGGAGACGAGGGCGTCAAGGCGATCCTGACGGCGTGCGCCAAGGGCGACGGGCATGCCGGCCCGCGCGCACGCGAGGGCCGTGGCGCGGCCGATGCCGCTGCTGGCGCCGGTGATCGCGATGGGTTTGCCTGTGAGAATGATCGTGGACATGTGGAAAGGTTACTCGGTCAGGTACGCGCCCGCGCCGCCTGCGGGGCCTTTCTGAGTGAGCCAGCGGAGTTCGGGGAGTGCGAGGGCGTAGGCGGCGGCGGCGAAGGTGCCCATGCCCACGGTCACGAGCGCGGCGAGGCGCCCGAGGTCGAGCCACCAGCCGCCTTGACGGGGAATGTAGTGCCCGGCGGCCCAGACTGATGCGGCCATCACGGCGGTGCAACCCACGATTCGCAGGCAGCCGATCAGCGTCTCGCGGTTGGCAACCACGACTCCCAGCTTGATGTGGCAGAGCCAGAGGAGGATGGCGAGCTGGATGGTTGCGGAGGCGGCGGTTGCCCAGGCGAGGCCGGCCTCGCGCAGGGGCCAGATGAGGATGAGATTGAACGCGAGATTGAGCGCGACGGAGAGGAGCGAGACTTTCATGGGCGTCGCGGTGTCACGGTGGGCGTAAAAGGCGCGGGTGAGGACGTTGTTGAGCGAGTAGGCCCAGACGGCGGGTGCGAAGCCAACGAGAACCGCGGCGCAGCGCGCGACGCCGTCGGCGGTGTAGCTGTCCTTGCCGCCCGAGAGCATGACGGCGACGAGATCGGCGGCGGTGAGAAGCAGGCCCGCGCTTGCAGGCAGGCCCACGAGAAGAGAGATGCGGATGCCGCGGCGGAGCATGTGGGCGAAGGCCGGGGGGTCGTCGGCGGTGCGTGAGAGGAGCGGGAAGACGGCGGTGGCGACGGCAAGGCCGAAGACGCCCAGGGGGAATTGATAGAAGCGTGTGGTGGTGCTGAGGATGGCGCTGGAGGCCTCGTCGAGCGGGACGGGACGGCCAAACATCGTGTGGCCGACCCATGTGGGCCACATGGTGATGACCTGATCGGCCATGGTTGAAAGCTGGAGTGCGCCCAGGCCGATGACAACGGGGCCGAACCGGCGGAGGACGGTGGCGGCGGCAGGCCCCACGCCACACCAGACGCGGGTCCATTTCACCACGCCGTGAAGCGACACGAGAGACCAGGCGATCTGGGCGATGCTGGCGGCGACGGCGGCGAAACCGATCCAGTAGGCGGTGGTTTCCTTGGTCTGGTCGGGTAGGAAAAAGTGGGTTGCGCCCCCGGCGATCATGAAGATGTTGAGGATGATGGGTGCGGCGGCGGGCGGACCGAAGCGACCGTGGGCCTGGAGCATGCCGCCCAGGATCGCGGTGATGCAGACCATGGGCATCATGGGGAGCATGAGCATGGTGAGCTTGACGGAGAGGATGGAATCGTCGCCGGTCCAGCCCATCCAGAGCGAGAGGAACAGGATGCCTTCGATGAGCAGCGTGATCGAGCCGGTGACGAGCGTGAGCAGGGCGATGACCACCGAGGCAAGGCGCCGGGCTTGCGCGGGGTCGCTCCTGGTGAGTGTGGTGTATTCCGGGAGAAACGCCGCGGAAAGGGCACCTTCGCCGAAGAGGCGGCGGAAGAGGTTGGGCACGATGAAGGCGGAGGCGAAGGCTGAACCGATGAGGTTATCGCCCAGCACGCGAGCGTTGAGAACTTCGCGGACGAGGCCGGCGAAGCGCGAGAGGAGCGTGAAGCTGAAGACGACGCGAATTGCGCCGGCGAGCGCGCCGCCGAGTTCGTGATGGTGCGGTGGAGGTGGTTGAGCGTCCTTGCTCATGGGAGCATGGTATGAACCACAGAGTCACAGAGACACAGAGAAGGAAGAATGAGCAAGTCGCTTGGGAGTGAGAACGATTCAGGCTTCGGATTCGTCCGCTCTCTCCCGCTTTCTCTGTGTCTCCGTGCCTCTGTGGACATTCTTTTCTTTACCGTTGGATCACGGCACCGAAATCTGCGCCGCCCTGCTCAGCTCGTCGTATCCCGGCACCGGGCAACTGTCGTTGAAGTACTCGAGGATCCAGTCGAGGCGGCCGGCCTTGAAGCTGGTCGCCAGGCGCTCGACGTGCTCGCTGCAATAGCGTGTGCCGACCTCGGCGCGGATCGCCTCGATCGCCCCGGCGGCGGCGGCCGGCCCCACCTCGTGACGGTATGGGCGAATGCTGGTCATGGCGTCGAAGGAGTCGATGACAGCGAACATGCGGGCCTCATCCGGGATATCGGGGCCGGCGAGGGCGTCGGGGTAGCCCTTGCCGTCCATGCGCTCGTGATGATGGCGGACGAGGTCGAGCACCACCGGGTCTTCCTCGCCCATGCGGACCAGGCGCTCGTGCCCGAGGACGGCGTGCGTCTGCATGATCTTGTACTCGTCGGGCAGGAGCGAGCCGGGTTTGAGCAGGATCTCGTCGGGCACGTCGATCTTGCCCACGTCGTGCAGCGCGGCGGCTGTGGTGAGGCGGGCGATGTCGGTGTGATTGACACCCGATTCCTCGGCCATCGCGCGGGTGTACAGGACCACTCGCCAGGTGTGGGCAGCGGTGCTGCCGTCCTTGACTTCGAGAATGCGAACGAGTGCGCCGACGAGTTCGGGGGACAAGGGGTTCTCCAAGGTCATTGTATCAGAGCGCGATCGTCAGAGCCCGACCATCGGAGCCCGAAGCGCGAGCGAGGGTTTATCGACGTACGCCGTTCGTGTCAAATGACACGAATGGTGGCCGTACGCCCACCCTCGCTTCGGGCTCTGACAGCGGGACTCCGACGATCTGGCTCTGATAATATCGGCCATGGGAATGCCCCGAGCTTACCTCCTCACCTGGACGTGCTATGGCACATGGCTGCACGGCGATGAGCGTGGTTCGGTGGATATGGATCACAATGGATATCAGACGCCCGTGCTGAGGAAGAACGAGCCGCGCGAGAGGCCGAGTGCGGCGAAGGGCGAGCGGGTATTTTTGCTCAATCTGGCGACGCGGGTGATCATCGAGGCGACGATTTGCAGGCACTGCGAGATTCGCGGGTGGACGCTTGTGGCGATCAACGTGCGGACGAATCATGTGCATGTCGTCGTCGTGATCGGCGAGGTCTCGCCAGAGGATGCAATGAGCCAATTCAAGGCGTGGTGTACCCGCAAGCTCCGCGAGGCTGGACACGTTGGGCGCGGTGCGAACGTGTGGACCGAGCACGGCAGCACGCGGTATCTTTGGGAGCCCAAGGACGTCGATCTGGCGGCGAAGTACGTTCGCGATTGGCAGTGATAGAGCCCGACTGTCAGAACCCGACGCGCGAGCGAGGGTTTGTCAACGTACGCCATTCGCGTTGAATGACACGAATGATTGCCCTGCGCCCACCCTCGCTTGCGCGTCGGGCTCTGAAGGATGGGCTCTGATCACACTTTCGGCGATGAATCGCCCAGCTTCGCGATCGCCTCGCCATACTGCTCGCGCAGAGGCTCGACAACTTCCTTGATGAACCGCTCGGTCTGTTCGACGCTTCGGCCGATGTATTTCATCGGGTCCAGCACGCCTTCCCAGTCGAGTTCGGCCGAGAGAGGGCCGCTGCGGGCTTTGGACCAGAAGTTTCGGTCGGCCTTCAGGCGATCGAGCAGGTCATTGTCGAGGCCTTCGTCCTTGACGCGAAGGCCGGCGGTCTGGGCGTGCTGGCGGATGAGCTCGTGGTAGTGCTGGCGGTCGCCGCCGAGTTTCACGCACGCCATGAGGATGTTCTCGGTGGCCATGAAGGGGAGTTCGGCCATGAGATTCTTCTTGACCATGGCTTCGTGGACGATGAGGCCGCTGGCGACATTGTGCATGAGGTCCAGGGCGCCGTCGAGAGCGAGGAAGGCCTCGGGGAGCGAGAGGCGGCGGTTGCTGGAGTCGTCGAGCGTGCGTTCGAGCCACTGCGTGGCGGCGGTGTCGTAGGCGTTGCCGACGAGGTTCATGACAAAGCGTGTGAGCCCGCAGATGCGCTCGCAGCGCATCGGGTTGCGCTTGTAGGGCATGGCGGAGGAGCCGATTTGTTTATCCTCGAACGGCTCGTCGAGTTCCTTGCGGTTGCAGAGGAGGCGGATGTCGGTGGCGATTTTGTGGAGGACGGCGGCGGCGCTGGCGAGGTCGGCGAGGATGAAGGTGTCGATGACGCGGGGGTAGGTTTGGCCGACGGGGCCAGAAAAAACATTGATATCCAGCTCGATTCTTACATGCTCGGCAGTCTCGCTGACTTCGTCGGGCGTCGTGAGCGAAGCAATCTTTGCTCGCGCTTTTTCGGCCTCAACGAGGTTGCCTCGTCTTTCATACCGTGCGAGAAGGTCTCGCTGGAGAGCAAGGCGTTGCTGGCGGTACTCCGCGATGCTTCGGGCGCTCAAGGCGGAACTACCAAGAAAGTTGAGAAGTGCCTTTGCGTTTAGTTCGTCGACTTTCGGTGGATCTTGAGCAAGTGCTAGCCAAGCTGCTTGCGTCCCGGTCGCTCCTTGAAAGCCTCGATACTTAAACCGAAGCGAGTCAAGCCTCTCAAAAGTGAGGAACAGGTCGTGGGTCCACATGGCGAGCCGTCGGCCGACAGTGGTTGGCTGCGCTGGCTGATAGTGCGTGAAGCCGAGCACAGGCGTGGATAGGTGCTTCATCGCGGTGTGACTGAACGCGAGCATCGTGCTGACAATCTTCGTTCGTGCAAGTTGGATAGCGTCGTTCAGGATGCGTTGATCCGCATTGCACACTACATCCTGGCTCGTCATCCCCAGATGGATGATCCCCTTGGCCTTGGGGCACGAGTCGCCCAGGGCATGCACATGGGCCATCACGTCGTGGCGGAGCTGGCGCTCGTACTTCTTGGCGGCGTCGATTTCCTCGTCGGTGATGCCACGCTCGACGACGGCGCGGAGTTCATCGACCTGCTCTCGGGTCACGAGGGGTTTGACACAGGCCGGACCTTCAGAGCCCGAAGCGCCAGCGAGGGTGGGCACGGGGACACCGGGGGTGTCGGTAGGCAGAGGGGTCGAACTGTCATTTGGTGCGGTTGGAGTCTGTGCGCGAACCCTCGCTTGCGCGTCGGGCTCTGAAGGAGTCGTCAATTCCTGCTGGGCCTCGGCGACGGCGAGCCAGATTCGCCGCCAGGTGTTGAACTTGTGGCGGGGCGACCAGAGGCGGAGCATCTCCGGGCTGGCGTTGCGCTCGGCGAGGGGGCTGGTGTAGGTGTCGTTGACGCTCATGGCGAAGGGTATGGTTTTTCAGAGCCCCCGGCGCAAGCCGGGGGCGGATGGGGACGGGCGCGGGATTTGAGCGTTGGTGTGCGGGAGCCTCCCCACTCTCCCCCCGGCTTGCGCAGAGGGCTCTGTCAAGTCAGTCGAACAGGCGTGCGCCGGTGTTCTCGACGGCCCATTTGATCGTGGCCTCGTACAGGCGGTCGAGGTCGGCGATGGAGGGCTGCCAAGTCTCGCCGCGATTGCCGCGCCAGCGGCCCAGGATGTCCAGAACCGTCGTGCGGCGGTGTTCGCGGTCGAGCGGGTCGCCGCGGAAGACCATGGCGTGGGTGACGGTGAGCCCGACCCAGCGGACGGCGGCCTGATAGTGCTGCGTGTTGGCGAGGGCGTCTTTGTCCACGATGGGAGGGTAGGAAGGGAGGGCGGAGACCCGGTTCGGAGAAGTGGGCTACCAGAAGGGCCACTGGGGAATACCATCGGGTATGGACCGATACGAGCAGTTTCAGGCGTACAGAACGAGGATGAACGCGCGGATTCTGGGGACGCAGGAAACCCGGCTCGGAGAACCGGGCCACCAGGGAGCGGGCCACCAAGAGGCAGGCCACCAAAGCAAACCGGGCGGCACGCTGGTCACCAAGCGGTTTTTCGCCCTCGACGGCAAGACGTATGAGGACGGCAAGCTGCCCGCAAAGACCAAGGAGCTGCTCGGGCTTGTCGCGTCGATGGTGCTGCGGTGCGACGACTGCATCGCGTACCACATCAACCAGTGCGTTGCGGCCGGGTGCAGCGACGAGGAGCTTTGGGAGACATTCGATGTCGCGCTCGTGGTGGGCGGGTCGATCGTGATCCCGCACATGCGGCGAGGCGTGGAGTTTCTCGACCTTGCCCGCGAGCACACGACGAAGAAATAGCGGGCGGCAGCGGGTTTTGCGGGCGAAATCGGGGTCCGGAGTGGAGAGCAATCGGCGGGGCGTCTATCGTGTGGCAGTTTGCGCCAACCGGTGTTTTTGCACGAGTTTCCAAGCCCAACGGACACCGCCTGTGGGTGTCTACTTTGAGGTATCGATGCCCAAGCGCACCGACATCAAGACGATTCTCGTGATCGGGTCCGGCCCGATCGTCATCGGCCAGGGGTGCGAGTTTGACTACTCGGGTGCGCAGGCGTGCAAGGCGCTGCGGGCCGAGGGGTACCGGATCGTGCTGGTGAACTCCAACCCGGCGACGATCATGACCGACCCCGCGCTGAGCGACCGGACGTATATCGAGCCCATCACGCCCGAGGCGGTGCGGAAGATCATCGAGCTTGAGAGCAGGTTGGGGCCACGGATCGACGCGGTGCTGCCGACTTTGGGCGGGCAGACCGCGCTCAACACGGCGTGCGCGCTGTGGGACAATGGCACGCTCCAGGAGTTCGGGATCGAGATGATCGGGGCGAACCGCGAGATCATCCACCGGGCTGAAGACCGGCAGATTTTCAAGGACATCTGCGAGAAGATCGGGCTCGTGCTGCCCAAGGCCAAGACGGTCACGGCCATGCCCGACGCACTCGCGTTTCTGGAGGAGATCGGGCTTCCAGCGATCATCAGGCCCGCGTTCACGCTGGGCGGCACGGGCGGGGGCATCGCGTACAACCTGGAGGAGTTCCGAGACATCGTTACGCGCGGGCTTTCGGCGTCGATGATCGGGCAGATCCAGATCGACCAGTCGGTCATCGGCTGGAAGGAATATGAGCTCGAGGTCGTCCGCGACAAGAAGGACAACTGCATCATCGTCTGCGGCATCGAGAACATCGACGCGATGGGCGTCCACACGGGCGATTCGGTGACGGTGGCTCCGATTCTGACTCTCACCGACAAGGAATACCAGCAGATGCGTGACGCGGCGTTCGCCATCATGCGGGCGGTGGGCGTCGAGACGGGCGGTAGCAACGTGCAGTTTGGCGTGAACCCCAATCCCACACCACGGGCGGATGGGAGCAAGCCGTTTGAGATGGTGGTGATCGAGATGAACCCGCGGGTGTCGCGGTCGAGCGCGCTGGCGAGCAAGGCGACGGGGTTCCCGATCGCGAAGATCGCGGCGAAGCTGGCGGTCGGGTACACGCTCGACGAGCTGCGAAATGACATCACGGGAACGACGAGCGCGTGCTTTGAGCCGACGATCGACTACGTGGTGGTAAAGATTCCGCGGTGGACGTTCGAGAAGTTTCCGGAGGCTGATGAGACGCTGACAACGCAGATGAAGAGCGTAGGCGAGGCGATGGCGATCGGGCGGACGTTCAAGGAGAGCTTTCAGAAGGCGATCCGGTCGATGGACGTAAAGCGGTTCGGACTGGGGCTTGATCGCAATGACAAATGGCTGACGGCGATGCGAGCGGTGGAGCATGGGCAGCTCGTGCTGGATGTGATGGGCGATCCGCCGGGTGGCCCGGCTTTCCGAACCGGGCTTGAGGCGGAAGGAAAGAACGATAAGAGACCCGGTTCGGCGAACCGGGCCACTTTGGAGCCAAGCCCCACCGGCCTGCGCACGGCCGACGGCTCGCCGATCGAGTGGCCGATACCTGTTGACAAGGTCACGCGCAAGCTGGCGGTGCCGTGTCAGGGGCGGCTGTACTACGTGCGGTACGCGATGAAGATGGGGTGGTCGATCGAGAAGATCCACGATCTCACGAAGATCGACCCGTTCTTCCTCGACCAGATCAAGCAGCTCGTCGAGTTTGAGGATGTGCTGTGCGACTTCAAGCGGCTCGATGATGTGCCGGCCGAGACATTGTTCGAGGCCAAGCAGCTCGGGTATTCCGATGCGCAGCTCGCTAACCTGTATCTCGGCAAGATCACGCCAGAGACGATCCTCAAGGTGCGGGCCCACCGCAAGGGGCTGGGAATCGAGCCTGTGTACAAACTGGTGGACACATGTGCGGCCGAGTTCGAGGCGGTGACGCCGTATTACTACTCGACGTATGAGAGACCGAGTCGCGGAGTCACGAAATCACGAAGTCAGGGTGCGTTCACGGGTGACGACGAGATTCGCGTGACCGACCGGAAGAAGGTCGTGATTCTCGGCGGCGGGCCCAACCGCATCGGGCAGGGGATCGAGTTCGACTACTGCTGCTGCCATGCTGCGTTTGCCGCGAAGGAGCTGGGGTTCGAGAGCGTGATGATCAACTCGAACCCCGAGACCGTGTCGACCGACTACGACACGAGCGATCTCTTGTTCTTTGAGCCGCTGACGCTTGAGGACACGACGAACATCATTGAACGGTTGAATGGCGTATCTCTGTCAGAGCCCGCGGCGCAAGCCGGGGGGCGGGCGAGTACAACGACACAAACAACCCCCGGCTTGCGCCGGGTGCTCTGTTTTGGCACCATTGTTCAATTCGGTGGTCAGACACCGCTGAACCTGGCGCACGGGCTTGTACTCGCCGGTGTCCCGATCATCGGGACGTCCGTGGACTCCATCGACCTCGCCGAGGATCGCGACCAGTTCGACGCCCTTCTGACCCGGCTTGATCTCAGGCGGCCACCCGCGGGCATCGCACGGAGCATCGAGGAGGCGATCGTCATCGCCGATCGACTGGGCTATCCGGTGCTGCTGAGACCCAGCTACGTGCTGGGCGGGCGCGGCATGGAAGTCTGCTCCGACGAGCGGGCTCTCCGCTCCTTCATCTCCAACGCCCTCAAGGTTTCTGACTTCGAAGGAGCCCCGGTCCTCATCGATAAGTTCCTCGCGGGCGCGACCGAGGTCGATGTCGACATCGTCGCCGACTTTGGCACAGGCTCCACGCCCGCGTCGCAGGCTCTGGTCGCCGGCATCATGGAGCACATCGAGCACGCGGGAATCCACTCGGGGGACTCGGCCTGCTCGATCCCGCCTTACTCACTCTCGGGTCCGATCATCCAGCGCATCGCCACGATCGCCCGCTCGCTCGCCAAAGAGCTGCGGGTTCGAGGGCTCATGAACATGCAGCTGGCGATCAAGGGCGACGACATCTACATCATCGAGGTGAACCCAAGGGCGAGCCGAACCGTGCCGTTTGTCGGCAAGGCGACGCACACACCCTGGCCCGGAATCGCGGCGAAGGTGATGATGGGCAAGAGCCTTGCGGAGCTTGGCGCGAAGGAAGTGCCGTGGATCTTCGGTGGCGACATCACGCCGCCGTGCTACGCCGTCAAGGAATCGGTCTTCCCGTTCAACAAGTTTCCCGGCGTCGATGTGGTCCTTGGCCCCGAGATGCGATCGACGGGCGAGGTCATGGGCATCGACCGCACCTTCCCCATCGCGTTCTGCAAGAGCCAGCTCGCCAGCGGCACGCACCTGCCCACCGACCCGGCACGCGGCGGCGTTTTCGTCAGCGTGAAGGACGAGGACAAGACCGCGATTCTCACGCCCATGCGTGAGCTATCGGCGATGGGCTTTGCGATCTACGCGACGGGCGGCACGGCCGACACGCTCGAGGCCGGGGGTGTCAAGGTGCATCGGTTGCAGAAGATCGCTGGCGGCGCGAGACCCAACGTGCTGGACCTCATGGCGAACAAGGAAATCGCCCTCATCATCAACACGCCGACGCGCACGGGCTACGCGACCGACGAGGGCCGCATCCGCGCGACCAGCGTGCGACTCAGCATCCCGCTCATCTCCACGGCAACTGCGGCGGCGGCAACAGCCAAGGCGATCGCGGCGATCCGCAAGGGGGGCTGGGGTGTCGCCGCGATGCAGGATTACAGACCCGCAGAGCAGATCGTGCGCCCGGCTCTCGACCCCGT
Organism: Phycisphaerales bacterium; assembly: GCA_043788295.1. Classification (GTDB taxonomy): domain Bacteria; phylum Planctomycetota; class Phycisphaerae; order Phycisphaerales; family UBA1924; genus UBA2396. The sequence goes on along the minus strand of JAYVUC010000051.1, from coordinate 22,353 downwards.
GCCAGCTCGCTAAACCTCGCAAGACTCACTCGGCGGGATGCTTGTCAGAGACCATGCCCGTGGCGGCCCGTTCCGCCCCGCCGCGGAGCGTGGTGATCGCCATGCCCATGAAGGGACCGACGATACTGGAGAGTTCCGCCTTGTAAAGGGCCGGATCGGCGCGGGTGACCGAGCCGCTGAAAAGCTCGAAGCCGTCGGTCTTGGTGATGGTGGCGTCGGAGAGGATCGATCGCATGGCGGTGAGTCGCCCGGCGGGCGCACCAGGCTCGCCCGCGGAGATTACGCGAATTTCAGAGTCCTGTTCGATGCTCGCGTACCCGTCGTCGGCACCCACGCGGACGCGGACGATGAGCCCGATGTCGGCCCCGCACTGCGCGAGGATCTCACGCACAGCGGTCCGCTGCGCTTGCGAGTCGCCGTCGAGAATCTTCAGATTCGAGGCGGGGTAGATACGTATTTCCTTGGGTCGGCCGGTGTCGGACCCGAAGAGGTTGTGAAAGAGGATGGGGTACAAAGCGCCGGGCTTGGGGCCCGCAAGTGTCTTGAACGCGGCGGATTTGGTAACGCGATCCGCTGACAGAACCTCGAAACCGGCATCGGTGAGTCTTTGCTCAAAGTGAGGCTGGATGGCGGCGGGAAGCGACTGCATGGTCGCGTCGTCAAGCTCGAAGGTTTCGCGGCCGAAGCCCACGATGTCGGCAACGCCGCCTGTGAGCGAAATCTCGCCCGCGTCGGCGACGGGACGCGATCCGAAGAGGCCAAGCCGCTTCTCGACGACGTACTCGACGGAGAACTCAACGATCGCTACCTTGGGACGGGCGGCGAAAGCCTGGGTCGAGAGCCCCTTGGCATCCCAGTATTTGGGTGCCTGGACGACGAGCCCCTCGGGAGCGTCGAGTTTGAGAGCTGCGACGTGAGAGGGGGCCGAATAGCAGCCGCCGAGCAACAAACCCATCGCCACTGCGGTCACGGCTGTGAACCGCGACGAGCCCACGAGATTGGTTTCAGCATGGTTCTTCATTGGGGCCCTCACATGACACGCCAGTCTGAAAGAAGAGCGTCCATGAGCTATCGTGCCTGCAACGTGGCCCCTCGCCTCGGGTCAGGTTCTTGGGTCACTGCGCCGGGCGGCTGTGTCCTCTGGACCGTCTGGAAGCCGCGTGGCATGCCAAATATGGTCCCATCATCCATGGTCGCCACCTCGCAAAGGCGGGCAATGGCACCGGATGCGCCACGAACTTAGGGGCGTCCCGAGCCGCATTCGGGGCAGACGACAAGGGCGTCGCGCCGGTAGCCGCATGTGGCGCAGCGGGCTGGGTCTGGGGCGACCCCAACCACGCGAACTCGGGAAGCGACAAGGGCGCTGATGGTCCCGATGACGCCGCCCGCTACACACCCGACGACGAGGATGGGGTGAGTAAGCCGTCGGAGTTCCGTGATGTGCCAGAGCCAGAATCGCAGATCCTGACAGAGCATGGAACCCAACACGAAGAGCGCGGAGAGCAGGATCGTGCCGAGCCAAGCGGTGCGGACGCGTGGGTAGAAAATCGCGACAAGGATCGCGGCGGCGGGAAGAAAGACGTTGATTCCAAGGGCCACGCCAATCCCGCCCGACTTGCCGCTACGGATGGCGAAGCCCGTGATGGCCTGCGAACTCATGCCAGCGGCAAAACCTAGGAAGGCGTAAGCGATGAGGGCGAGCCGCCAACGGCTTGGGGCGATGAACGTGGATGGGGGCTCGCGGGATTGCACGGGATCGCAAGTGTTGACGCTCAACGGGACTACGCGGGAATCTTCGGCTGGTTCGCCCGATGGGGTTGACACGAGGGGCAAGTTTGATACGCTGGGAGTGTTCGCGGTGCAACGCCGATCGTGTCGGCGGGGCTCAATAGGGAAGTGTGGTGAAAGCGATCGGGCCCGCGACACGCGTCGAGAAGCCGAAAGCTCATTCCACCGCGGACGCGCCGCCGTAACGTGCAATGACGCGGATCCATGGGGATTTTTCCCGAGCAGGGAGACAATCTCCAGCCACTGGGCCTCCAAACTCGACCCTTGCAAGGGCGGGATCTGGACCCGGGAAGGCGGATCCGCCGAGCACGAAGCCGGAAGACCTGCCGGAGCATCGCGGGCTTTTCCAAGCCCGTGAAGACCAGTCGGCCCTCGCGATCCATTCGCTCCACTTGGGAGCGGGATAGGGCAGTCGGTGAAGCTCCCATCTTGATTCCCCAAAGTGCGGGCTTCCCTTCTGTGCCATCCGCGTCGGTCGACTTCCTGTTTGTGGGGCCTGTGCACGCGCGCGAGCGGCACGGGACAGAGCGGCCAAATAGCCGCAAGGAAGTGTTCGATGCGTTCAGTCTCTTTGTTGCTGGTCTTGAGTTCCATGTGCGGAGCCGCGACCGAATCGGCGTGCGGCTCCGCCGACTTTGCAAGCCATGTCGTGTCGTATTCAGCAGGCACGGGCGCCGACCCGACCTACGCCGATCCTGCGGCGGCCTTGGGCTCGCCCACACGCTTCACGGGCGTGCAATTCGGATATCCGGGAGCGGTGACGCCCTTCAACCCGCCGTTTGATCCAGGCGAGATTGTCAGCATCGGACGCGGCGGCTCGCTCGTGGTCTCGTTCGATCAGGCGATCACCAACGACGCGACGCACCGGTTCGGCATCGACTTTCTCATCTTCAGCAACGCGTTCTTCATCGACAACTCGTATCCGTCGGGGGTGGCGGTCGGGACATTTGGGCGGATCGGTGATGTTGCGGTTTCGGCCGATGGCGACCACTGGGTGAGCGTGACGGCCGCCGCGATGGGGCCGCTTTTCCCGACACTCGGGTACAGCGACCTCACCGATCCATATTCCACGACGCCCGGCACGTTGCCCACAGACTTCACGCGGGCGGTCGATCCCAACTTCGATCCGACCGGGCACACGTTCGCCGAGATCGTCGCGGCATACGCGGGCTCGGGCGGCGGACTTGGTGTTGATATCGGCGTGCTCGGGCTCGCGTCGGCCTCGTACGTTCGCATCAGCAGTTCAGGGGCGCCCGTCAGCATCGACGGGCTCTCGGTTGTTCCCGCTCCGGCAAGCATTTCGGCATTCACGATCACACTCATTGGACTGGGGCGCAGGCGGCGAGCATGAGCACCATGCACGAGAGACTCGCTCGCCGGAGCATCGACCGAACAATCCCCCCGAGAGGCGTGGAGGAGACGCCTCTCGGGGGGACCGGTCGGATTTTTTGTTTGTGCATTACCGCTTTGTGCTTTGTGGTTTGCACAAACCCCGCCGCGGCTCAATCGACCTGGCCACAACTCGCGGGAAGCTCCTCGCGCGATTCAACCGCGGGGGCGGGGCCCAAGTCTTTGGGAGCGCCCGCGTGGATCGTGTCGGCCGATCAGTCGGGGTCCGCGATCACGTTTCTGGGACAGAACGGACCGGTGGTGACGCGCGATCTTGTTCTGGCGGTAGGCAGCACGGGGCCGGTGAACGCTCGCGTGTACAAGCTCGTCGCTACCGATCGGCGAAAGGGCACCGTCGCCTGGACGCACACGATCGCCACGCCACAGCTTGAATCATTCTCGACGCCCGCTGTGGACGAGCGCAACGGCGAGTGCATCGTCGCGTCGGGCTCGACCGTCGCGGCAGTTGACCTGATATCCGGCAGCCCGCGCTGGTCGGCAACCCTCGAACACCCGGTCGTCAACGCGTCGGTCGCGATCACGGAGGACACGCCGTTTCGCGGGCGCGCTTTCATCACCGATTACGACGGCTACGGCACCGATGCCCATCTGTACTGCATCAATCTTGATCCGCGACTTGGACAACTCAATCCGTTCGACCCCGGCGGGATCGTCTGGAGCACGCCCATCGGCGGGGCGAGCGGCGCATCGCCCGCGTACTCGCAGGGGCGCGTTGTTGTCGCCACCGTTGGCGAGTTTGGCGAGAGCCCCGGCGTGGTCATGTGCTTCGACGCCGCCGCAACCTCGCAGCCTTCTCCTATCTGGACCGCCGTGAATCCGCAAGAAACCGGGTACTTCGGCGGGCTCTCCATCGCCCGCGGCGCGGTCTTCGCCTCAAGCTACTCGTTCTTCGGCGGCACCACATCGTCGAATCTCGTCAAGCTTTCGTTGAAAGACGGCTCGCTCCTGTGGTCCGCTCCCTGCAATCGCTCCGCGTCGATCCCGATCCCGCTGCCCGCCAAGCCCGGACAGACCGAACCGCGCGTTCTGCTCAGCGGCGGGCTCCTGGGATTCGGCACCCGCCCCACCGTTCAGCTCTTCACCGATCACGACTCTCACGCCACGCTCGACTGGGAGAGCAGCACCGCGACGTGGACCGATACCAACGGCAACGGCCGAATCGACTCCGGCGAGTACCTCTCGATCGGCGGATGGTCGCACCAGCCCGTCGTCTCCACCATCGGCGGCCTTCGGGCCTTCGTCGGTACGCTCTCCGCAGCCTCGGGCTCAGGAACCGGCACCGCGTGCACGAAGCTGACACAAATCAATCTCAATGCGCTCCCGGCGACAAGTGGCTTCATCATCTCGCAGGCGGCGGGTTGTGGCAGCACACCCGCGATCGCCGATTCCAACCTATACACCATCGGTGCCGCCGGGCTCTACGCGTTCGGACCCGCACCGCTGCAATACGACGTGGACGGCGATGGTCAGGTGAACATCGAGGATCTCTACGCGTGGGAGCAGCACTGGGGAAGCCGAGATATCGATCAGAACGGCATCATCGACGAGCACGATCACGAACTCCTCATCGGAAAGATCCGCGAGGGGGAACGATGAGCATGCGTGTACATCATCATTCGAACAATGGCTTCACGCTGATTGAGCTCCTTGTGGTGATCGCGGTAATCTCGCTCCTGATCGGGCTGCTCCTGCCCGCGCTGGGAAAGGCGCGGGAGAGTGCCCGCACGACAGTGTGTCAGGCCCGGCTCCGCCAGCTCGCCGCTGCGTGGACGATGTACGCCTCCGACTATGCTGATCGGGCGATGCCCCTCGCATATTGGAGCGAGGCCGACACCGGCGGCGGCGACCCGCGCTATTGGTGGGGCGACCAAGGGTCCGCCGCAATGCCCGTCGATCATTCGGTCGGCTTTCTCTCGCCCTACATGGGAACCGGTGCGGGCGGTGGCATCGGGTTTGAATGCCCATCGCAGCCTTGGGGAACATACCGCCCGCAGGGAGCCTCGAACGAACCGACGACCACCTACGGCTACAACGGTTACTACCTGAGCCCTTCCAAAACGCCAGGCTGGGCCGACCAGATCGGCACGAGGCCCTGGCGGCGGCTCTTTGAGATTCCGCACGCGAGCCGCCTGCTGGTGTTTGCCGATGCCCTGCTTCCGACGGGCACCAAAGGCGGGAACACAGGCTTGCTCGATCCGCCCACACTGTACTCTTCGGGTGTGTGGACCTTCAATCCAGCTCCAACGACCGCGTTCAGGCACGAGAGGCCCCGCAACCGCCCGGGCGTGGTGGCGGCTGCGCGAGCGGACGGCAGTGTGGCGGCGGTTCGGGGCGAACCCGAGTGGATCTTGCACACGGGCTTCGGTGTGGGCTCGATCGTCGGCGCGGGCGCAAGCGACGCGTTGGACTTTTACGTGCCCGACTGGCGGGCGTGGCCCTGAGAGTGGCCGCGAGATTGGAGTTGCCTTGAGCGTCACCCACTGTGTCTGCCGCCAGGTACCCCTGAGCGTTGTGGCGCACGCAGCGCGGCAGATGCGGGCGGCCGGAACCGCCGTCACACTCGACAACCTGAGCGGCGAGACAACAGCAGGCACGGGCTGCGGCACCTGCCGTCCGTACATGGCGCGGGCGGCACTGACTGGTGCAACTGTTCTGCCGGTGATGACCAATGCACAGTGCGAGATGTGGCTGCGCCGGCTCGCGGGCGAGAATGAGTGGCCGGCGATCGGAGCGTGATACGTCACACTCGCGTGCCACCGACCGCCCTTCGTTGACCCCGAAACGCCCAAGGCATCGCGGCGGTCGGTGCCTTGGCTTTCACGACCACCAGGCAAGTCACGACGCCCAACACCGATCGGCGGAGGAACCGGCGGTCGGTGGCACGTGAAAGAAAAATGCCCCGGAGCGAGGGCTCCGGGGCATGGTTGAGATGGAACTCAATTCTACTTCAGAACACGATCAGTTCTGCGCGGCGCCCGCGCCGCTGGTGATGGCACTGGCGGGGAACTGAACCTGAGGCACCGGCTGGCTTGCGATCGTGACGGTGTCGACCATGTCGCCATCGTCCTCCTCGAACGCCGGGGGCTCGGCCAGAAGCTGCACCCTGATTTCCTGGTAGGGGCGGAAGCCCGTGCCCGCAGGGATGAGGTGGCCCAGGAGTACGTTCTCCTTGAGACCCTGGAGCGTGTCGACCGCGCCGCGGAGCGAGGCTTCGGTGAGCACCTTCGTGCTCTCCTGGAAGCTTGCGCCCGAGAGGAACGAGTCGCTGGAGAGTGCCGCCTTGGTCACGCCCAGGAGCAGCGTGCGGGCCGACGCGGACCTGGCCCGCTTGGCCTTGGCGCCGTCCTTGCCGACGGACTCGGCCCGCGCGTTGGCTTCCTTGATCTCTTCCTTGTTGACGAGCGAGTTGAGCGGCAGGTCGGTGCCGCCAACGTCGGTGACGCGGTACATCTGTGAGACCTTCGCATTCTTCTGCTTGAAGAGGTAGCGATCGACGACCTCCTGCGGGAGCAGGTCGGTGTCACCGGGGTTCTCGACCTTGACCTTGCGGAGCATCTGGCTCAGGATGAGCTCGATGTGCTTGTCGTTGATGGTCACGCCCTGAGCGCGATACACGTTCTGCACCTCGTCGAGCATGTACTCCCACAGGGCCTCCTCGCCCTTGATGCGGAGAATGTCGTGCGGGACGAGCGGGCCATCGGTCAGGCGGTCGCCCGCCTGCACGTAGTCGCCCGTGTGCACGAGTAGTGTCTTGGACGCGTCGACGTGGTGGTCCTTCTCGATGCCCGCGTCGTTGACGACGCGGATGGTCATCTTGCCCTTGCGCTTGTCGGAGAGAATCTCGACCCGGCCCGAGATCTCGGCCATGACGGCCGGTTCCTTGGGTTTGCGGGCCTCGAAAATCTCCGTGACACGGGGCAGACCACCCACGATGTCCTGCGAGCCCTGTGACCCGCGGGGCTGACGGGCGAGCATCTGGCCGGCCTTGATCTGCTGGCCATCCTTAACTTCCAGACGTGCCCGAGCGGGCAGGTAGTGGAAGTCCAGGATGTTGCCCGTCGCGTCGACGATGTTGATCGCGGGGTGCTTGTCGCCCTTGTGCTCGATGACCACGAGGGCCTTTTGCCCGCGGCCCGCGTCTTCCTCGCGGACGGTCTCGCCGATCTCGATGTCCTTGAACTGGACCGCGCCGTCCTTTTCCGCAAGCGTGGGCTCGCGGTGCGGATCCCACTTGACGAGGATCTGACCCTTTTTGACCTCCTCGCCCTGCTTGACGTGGAAGTAGCCGCCGTAGGGAACCTTGGTCTTCTCCATCTCCTTGCCCTTGCTGTCAAGTACGACCAGCTCGCCGGCCCGCTTGAGCGAGACGAGCAGCTCGTGCCCCTCGTCGTCCTTTGCGAGAACCTGATTGCAATCGCGGATATCGACTGTACCGGCGTTGGACGCGCGGTACTCGGTCTGCTCGGTCGTGCGCTGCCCGATGCCGCCCGTGTGGAACGTCCGCATCGTGAGCTGCGTGCCCGGCTCGCCGATCGACTGGGCCGCGATGATGCCAACCGCGAGCCCGGGCTCGACGGTCTTGCCGGTGGACAAGTCCAGGCCATAGTCCTTCACCGAGCACCCGAACTTGCTCTCGCTGGTGAGGGGGCTTCGGACGATGACGCCCGGACGCCCGATCTCCTCGACGCGCCTTGCCGTCTCGGGTGTGAAAATCTCGTTGAACGAGACGATCTTCTCGCCCGTTCGCGGATCGACCACATCCTCGCCCGCGACGCGGCCGATGATCTGGTCACGCAGCGGTACGTCGATCTGCTCGCCCTTGTACTTCGCGCTCTTGAGGATGCCGCGCTTTGAGCCGCAGTCGATCTCGCCGATGATCACCGACTGCGCCACATCGCAGAGCTTGCGGGTGAGGTAGCCAGAGTCGGCGGTCTTGAGGGCGGTGTCGGCCAGACCCTTTCGAGCACCGTGGGTTGAGGAGAAATACTCGAGAATCGTGAGACCCTCGCGGAAGTTCGAGCGAATCGGGGTCTCGATGATCTCGCCCGACGGCTTGGCCATCAGGCCTCGCATGCCCGCGAGCTGCATGATCTGCGAGATATTGCCGCGAGCACCGGAGTCGGCCATCATCCACACCGGATTGAGATACCGCTTGCCCGCGGTCTTGTTCGAGGTCTCGATCTCGTGCCCGCCCTCGTCGCGCCGATCCTCCTTGAGCGTCGTCTTGAGCTTCTCAGTGATCGCCTCGCGGCAGTGACTCCAGATGTCGATGAGCTGGTTGTACCGCTCACGGTACGTGATGATGCCGCGGTCGTAGTTCTTCTCGATCCGGTCCACCTTCTTCTGCGACTCGGCCAGAAGCTCGACCTTCTCGAACGGAATCCGCAGATCGGTGATCCCGAACGAGATGCCCGCCAGCGTCGCCTGCTTGAACCCCGTCTCCTTCATGCGGTCGAGCAAGTCGATCGTCGAGGGCCGCCCGCAGTAGAGATACACGTCGTCAATGACGCGGGCACACCCCTTCTTGCCCAGGGCACAGTTGTAGAACGGCATCTCGGGCTCGAGGATGTCGGCGAAGATCACGCGGCCGATCGTGGTGATGATCCGCTTGTTGGCGGGCAATTCCTTCACCGGGCCGGCCTGATCGTCCACCATCTTCTCAAACTTGTCCATGCGGACCACGATCCGCTCGTGCAGCATGATCTGGCCTCGCTCGAACGCCGCGATCGCGTCCATCCGGTTGGCGAAGTGCCTGATCTTCTCGACCGGGCGCTCGTCGGGGACCATGACGCTCATAAAGTACACGCCCAGAACGATGTCCTGCGACGCCGCGATGATCGGCTTGCCGTTCGCGGGCGAGAAGATGTTGTGCGTGCTGAGCATCAGCACGTGCGCCTCCGCCTGCGCCTCCACCGACAGCGGCAGGTGCACGGCCATCTGATCGCCGTCGAAGTCGGCGTTGAAACCCGTACACACCAGCGGGTGCAGACGGATTGCGTTGCCCTCGACCAGCGTGGGCTCGAACGCCTGGATGCCCATCCGGTGCAGCGTCGGGGCGCGGTTGAGCAGCACGGGGTGCTGATAAATCACTTCTTCGAGAATGTCCCACACCGCCGGGTCGCGGCGTTCGAGCATGCGCTTGGCGGACTTGATCGTGTCGGCGAGCCCGTGCTCCTTGAGCTTCCTGATGATGAAGGGCTGGAAAAGCTCCAGCGCGATCTTCTTGGGCAGGCCACACTGGTGCAGCTTGAGCTCCGGGCCCACAACGATGACCGAACGCGCGGAGTAATCGACGCGCTTGCCGAGCAGATTCTCGCGGAATCGGCCCTGCTTGCCCTTGATCATGTCGGTGAGCGACTTGAGCGGACGGTTGGATGAGCCCAACACAGGGCGCCGGCAGCGGTTGTTGTCGAAGAGGGCGTCGACCGCCTGCTGCAGCATCCGCTTCTCGTTTCGGATGATGACCTCGGGCGCGTTGAGGTCCATCAGCTTCTTGAGCCGGTTGTTGCGGTTGATGATTCGACGGTACAGATCGTTCAAATCGCTGGTGGCGAAGTTGCCCGATTCCAGCAGCACCAGGGGACGCAGATCGGGCGGGATCACCGGCACCACATCCATGACCAGCCACGTCGGGTCGTTCTCGCTCTTGCGGATCTGCTCGACAAGCTTGAGCCGCTTGGACAGATCCTTGATCTTCTGCTTGCTCTTGGTCTCGGAAAGGTCCTGGCGGATCTGCGTCGCGAGCTGCTCGAGATTGGTCTTCTCGATGAGCTCGCGGATAGCGTCGGCGCCCATCATCGCCTTGAAGGCGTTGCCAAACTTGTCCACCTTCTCGCGGTGCTCGTCCTCGGTCAGCACCTGCATGAACTTCAGCTCGGTGTCGCCCGCGTCGGTGACCACGTAATCCTGGTAGTAGATCACCTTCTCGATGTCGCTGGTCTTCATGCCCAGCATGGTGCCCAGGCGGCTTGGCATGCTCTTGAAGAACCAGATGTGCACGATCGGGCTGGCGAGGTTGATGTGCCCCATGCGCTTGCGGCGGACGCGGCTGTGCGTCACCTTCACGCCGCAGCGGTCGCAGATGATGCCCTTGTACTTGGTCCCGCGGTATTTGCCGCAGGAACACTCGTAGTCGCGCTCGGGCCCGAAGATGCGCTCGCAGAAGAGCCCGTCCTTCTCGGGGCGGTAGGTGCGGTAGTTGATCGTCTCGGGCTTTTTCACTTCGCCATAGGACCACGCGCGGATGTCGTTGGGCGACGCGAGCGTCACCTTCACCGCGGAGTAGTCATTTACGCGTTCATAGACGGTCTCAGCCATGATTCTGGTCTCCGGCGGCCTTCAGCCGCAACCCACTCCGCAACCCAATCCTTCAGTTCAGTCGTTCGCACCAACTCGGTTCGTCCCACCCGGCCTGTTCCCTTTCAACTCGCCCTTCGCCGGCGTACCGCCGGCCTTTTCTTCACGATCGGCGACAACATGAGCCGCAGACCCTGATATTTCTGTTCGATGTTCTGCTCAACCGTCGCCAGCAAAGACCTCACCAGTTCGAGCGAGACAGGAACCTTTGTTCCGGCCGAACCCTCACGAACGCCAACGCCAGCCTTGAAGTAACCATCCTCGCTTCTTACCTCGCCGACTTCAAGATCAAACGTCAGCCCGTACAGCCCGCAGATCCGGCTCGCCTCGGCCTGAAGCAATCCACGGACATGTCCCGCAAGATCCACTTTCATCAGGCACCCGTCCTTTCAAGCACGCCGCGCACGTTGGCGAGATCGCTCAGCGACTCTCGCGACATCGCCTCCGTCACCGATGCCGTTGGCTGGTAGTCGGCATCCTCACGCCGACTCCGCAGGCGACGCAACGCGGCCGCGAGTACCCTGCGATCGATCGGACCGATCGACCCAAGCCCGTTGCCCACCACGACAGGCAGACTCGCGTGATCCGGGTTTTTGAATCGCCCGAAGTCGCGACGCCCGCTCCCAATGAGCGCCGAGGTGACGCCCGAATACGCGGCGTAGTACGCTCGCCCGATACTCGCTCGATGCAGATGCTTCTCGCGCAGAACCTCAGCCGCGAGTTTCTGCTCATTGGCCAACGAATCCCACGCTTTCACGAGCACTTTGCTCAAAGCAGACTGCCACCTTCCGACTTCTTCTTCTCCAACGTCACATTCAGCCCAAGACCCTTGAGCTCGTTGCACAGCACGTCGAACGCGACGGGCATGCCCGCCTCGAGCTTGTTCGTGCCCTTCACCATGCTCTCGTAGATCTTGGTCCGCCCTTCCACGTCGTCCGACTTCACCGTGAGCAGCTCCTGCAGGATGTACGCCGCGCCATACGCCTCCAGTGCCCACACTTCCATCTCGCCAAACCGCTGGCCGCCCGTCCTGGCCTTGCCGCCCAGTGGCTGCTGCGTAATGAGGCTGTATGGGCCAGTCGCGCGGGCGTGGATCTTGTCGTCGACAAGGTGGTGCAGCTTGAGGATGTACATGTAGCCCACGGTCGTCTTCTGATGGAAGAGCTCGCCCGTGCGCCCGTCGATGAGCTGGATCTTTCCGCCCCGGGGCATCTTCGCCAGCAGCTCGCGGTGGTGCGGGTACGTGCCGGTCTTCTCGTAGTGCGCGAGCTTGGCATCAACGTGCTTGTTGGCTTCGTCGATCGCCTCGTGAACCTGGTCCTCGCTGCCGCCATCGAACACCGGTGTGATCGCCTGGAACCCAAGCACGCGGGCTGCCCAGCCAAGGTGGGTTTCGAGCAACTGGCCCACGTTCATGCGGCTGGGCACGCCCAGCGGATTCAGACACACATCGACCGGCGTGCCGTCTTCCATGTACGGCATGTCCTCCTCGGCCACGACGCGGGCGATGACGCCCTTGTTGCCGTGCCGACCGGCCATCTTGTCGCCTACCGACAGCGTTCGCTTGGTGGCGAGATACACCTTGACCATTTCCAGCACGCCGCTGGGAAGCTCGTCGCCCCGCTTCATGTGCGTGACCTTGCGGTTCTTCTCGTTCTGGATCGCCTGGATACGGGGCCAGAACTGCGAGTACAAACGTTCCGCCTCGGCCTTGGTCTCCTTCGAGCCCTTGAGCCACTTGAGATCGAACGTCTTGATCTGCTCCAGAATAACTTCAGGAATATCGCTCGCGCCCAGCTTCTGACGCGTGTTAGGATCGACGATGGGTGTGCCAACCGCGTCGTTCATGAACTGTGCCATCTGCCGGAACAGCTCAATGGCCTTCTTGTCCATCTCGCCCTCGAAGTCCGTGATGTCCTTCTTGAGCTGCTTCTTCTGCTCCTCATTCATGTGCAATCGGCGGCTGAACTTCTTCGCCCCGATCACCACACCCTCGACACCCGCCGGCACTTCCAGCGAATCGTTCTTCACGTCCTCGCCCGCACGCCCGAAAATCGCGTGCAGCAGCTTCTCCTCGGGCGTCAGCTCGGTCTTGGCCTTGGGGCTGACCTTGCCGACCAGGATGTCGCCGGGGCCCACATGCGTCCCGAGTGTCACGATCCCGGACTCGTCCAGGTTCCGCAGCATCTTCTCGCTGACGTTGGGGATGTCGCGCGTGAACTCCTCGCGACCCAGCTTGGTCTCGCGGATCTCCACGTCGAACGCGTCGATGTGCACGCTCGTGAACGTGTCATCCTTCACGAGACGCTCGTTGATCACGATCGCGTCCTCGTAGTTGTACCCGTCATAGGTCATGAACGCGATCAGGATGTTCTTCCCGATCGAGAGCTCGCCCATCTGCGTGCTCGCCCCGTCGGCGATGATCTGACCCTTCTCGATCTTCTGACCCAGCTTCACCACGGGCTTCTGGTTCTGGCACGTCCGCTCGTTGAGCCCCGCGAACTTCCGCAGGTGGTACTCGTCGGAGTTGTCCACGATGATCCGCTGGCTGTCCACCGCCGTCACGATGCCCGTGTTCTTCGCACGAACGATCATGCCGCTGTTCATGCCCACCGACTTCTCGATCCCCGTGCCCACACACGGCGGGTCGGTCTTGATCAGCGGCACCGCCTGACGCTGCATGTTCGAGCCCATCAACGCCCGGTTGGCGTCGTCGTGCTCAAGGAACGGAATCAGCGCCGCCGAAATGCCCACGATCTGCTTGGGGCTGATGTCGAGATAATCCACCTTCTGGCTGTCGATCTCCGAAAGCTCGCTGTTCACGCGGGCCAGGATCATGCCCTTCTTGAGCTTGCCGTCTGTGTCCAGCACGTCCGCCGGAGCCAGAACCGCCTTCATCTCCTCGTCGGCGCGCAGGTAGATCGTCTTGCCCGTGACCTTGCCTTCCTTCACCTCGCGGTAAGGCGTGCGGAGGAAGCCATACTCGTCGATGCCTGCATAAATGCCTAGGCTTGCGATCAGGCCGATGTTCGTGCCCTCGGGCGTCTCGATCGGGCAGATTCGACCGTAGTGCGAGATATGAACGTCGCGCACCTCGAAGCCCGCACGCTTGCGGTTGAGACCGCCCGGCCCCAGGGCCGACAGACGCCGCTCGTGGACGAGGCTCGAAAGCGGATTCGTCTGATCGACGACCTGCGAGAGCTCGCTTCGCCCGAAGAAGAAGTCGATCGCGCTCGAAATGCTCTTGGAGTTCACCAGATCGGCGATCTTGGTCAGCTCCTCAGGATCTTTCACGCTCATGCGTTCCTGCACCGTCCGCTTGAGCTTCAAGAAGCCCTTGCGAAGCTCCTCCACCGCCAGCTCGTCCAGCGTCCGCAGGCGGCGGTTGCCCAGGTGGTCAATATCGTCCACCGCAGCAGCAGCCCGACCCGTCTTGGCGTCCAGGCGATTCGACCGCAGGTCCAGCAGATACTGAATGACCCGCAGGAAGTCCTCGCTGCGGATAAACATCTGATCTTCGGGTGTGTTCAGGTCAAACTTGCGGTTGATGCGGAAGCGACCCACGCGGCCCAGGCGATAGCGGCTGTCATCGAAGAACTTCTCAATGAAGAGCTGCTTGGCCTTCTCCACCTGTGGCGGATTTCCCGGACGCAGCTTGCTGTAGATCTTCAGCATCGCCCGCTCATACTCGGTATCCGCCTCGAACAGCTCCAGCTTCTCTTCCGCAATCGTGTTGAGGATCAGCACGTCCGACGGGTTCTGGATGACCTTGATCGTCTTCAGACTGCTGCTCATGATCTTGGCAGCCGTCTCCTCGCCGATCTGACGCCCGACGTGCACGATCTCCTCGCCCGTCTCCTTGTCCACCACGCTCTCGGCAGCCCAGTGCTCGGGCTTGACAGCCTCCGCCTTGATCTCGCTGATCTCGTAGAACAGGCCCAGCAGCGCGTCGGTCGTGCTCACGCTCTCGTCGAGACACCGCAGGAACGTCGTCGCCGTCAGCTTGGTGCTCTGATCGATCCGCATCGCCAGCACGTCCTTCTTGGTCACCTCAAGCTCGATCCACGACCCCCGCTCGGGGATGATGCGCGTCGAATGCAACGGGCGATCGCCCTCGCTCGACACCACCGAGAAATCCACACCCGGCGAGCGGTGCAGCTGGCTCACGATCACGCGCTCGGCCCCATTCACGATGAACTCGCCCCCGCCCATCATGATCGGGAACTCGCCCAGATAGATGTCCTCCTGAGCCATGTCGGGCCGGCCCTCACGCTTGAGGATCACCGACACCTTGAAAGGCCTCCCAAACGTCAGCCGCAGTTCCCGGCACTCATCGGGCGTGTACCTGGGTTCCTCCAGCGTGTAGTTGATGTACTCAAGACTCATCGTCTCGTCGTAACTCTTGATCGGCATCACCTCGCGCATCAACGCCTCGAGGCCCATCCTCCCGTCCCGCTCCTCCGGGCCACTTTCCACCTGCAAAAACCGCCGGTACGCATCCACCTGAACCTGCGTCAGATCGGGCACGGGCAACGCGTCGCCCTTGCGGGTGAAGTTGCGGATTTTGGTGGGAGCGATCGGAATATTTGGGTAAAGCTTTGCCATGTGTGCCTCGCGAGACGAACACAACCGCAGGCGTGGGGAAAGCCACGTCGCGGTCATTCGAACCGTGCTGATTCAGAAAACTTTGTTTTTCACGCCGTGCCGGATACCGAGTCAGTTGCTGCAAGTGGGAGGGAGTCGCCGCGTCTGATTCGTTCGCCTGCGGGTACGCCAGAAGCACGCCCCAAACGGCTGAACCCACCAGTATAACAGGGCTGCCCGCCCCGTGTCCAGATTTTTTCACGGCAAATCTGATGCCACAGACTGCCAACACATTGCATTCGCTCCGTTGGATACCAATCGAAATGCTAACAAATCAACCGCTTATACTCGGTCTGAATGACGAAACTCGATTTCATCCCGACCGGCAACTGGGGCGGCGGCCCGCTGATCCGGCTCTATCAATTCGAGGCCGCCGACCTCGTCGCACTTCGCGAGGCCTGCCTTTCCCTTGCCGAGGGACGACTTCGAGAGATTCATCTTCATACCCAGCCTTGGATCAAATCTGTTGACGGTTGCCAGTTCATCCTGCGGTTGGCAGCCGC
The DNA here is from genome assembly GCA_043788295.1 of Phycisphaerales bacterium. Lineage (GTDB taxonomy): Bacteria > Planctomycetota > Phycisphaerae > Phycisphaerales > UBA1924 > UBA2396. The sequence continues at coordinate 6,652 of JAYVUC010000051.1, read as the reverse complement.
CAATCGCGGTGCTGTCATCCCCCCACCTGGCCAACCTTGGGTGATGGAGCACACAATCGAAGGATGGTTCGATGTTGCGGGAAGGATTCAGTCGATGGAGAACGCACCTCCCGGGCATTTCAACTGGCTGAATGAGGATGGTGACGTGGAAGTACTTCTCTCTCAGAGCGGCACATGGTAATTCTTCGAGACCGTGCCCGTTGTCAGCAAAAAGCACAAGGCCCGGTTTCCCGGGCCTTGCGATTCGATCTGGAATGACCGCGGCTCGATGCTCAGACGAGCTCGACGGTGCCGCCCGCGTCGGTGACCGACTTCTTGAGTTTCTCTGCCTCGTCCTTGGTCAGGCCCTGTTTGATCGGCTTGCCAGGAACATCACAGAACGCCTTGGCCTCAGCCAGACCAAGCCCGGTGATCTCGCGGACGACCTTGATGACCTGAATCTTCTTGGCCACGTCAACCGCCTTGAGGATCACGTCAAAAGAGGTCTTCTCCTCGACCTTGGCAGCCGCCGGGCCCGCCGCAGCCATCATCACCCCGCCGCCGGCCGCCGCTTCGATCCCGTACTTCTCTTTCATGTACTTGCCCAGATCAACGGCCTCCTTGAGGGTCAGGCCGGCGAGTTCATCACCGATTTTTGTGATCTTGGCTTCAAAGGTCGTGTCGGACATGGGGAACCTCACTTGGATTGGGCGAACCTGGAACAAGCCAGGGACACCGGTTGTTTCACTTCAGAGGGGCCGAACACTTCGGCCTTTACCCCGGCGAACCGGGCCAGTAAAGTGCGAAACGCAAATCAAAGAACACTTCTCAAACCGCCCGGCACATCGCCGGGAATCAGACCCGGATTACCCTGCGGCCGCAGCCTCTGCTGCCGGTGCTGCCGCTGCTTCTGCTCCGATCGCCTCGGCCTTCTCGAGCTTCTGCTCGATGGCCGCGACGAGGCCGGCCACGTTCGACGCCGGGCCCTTGATCTGCCCCATGAGGTTGCGAGCGGGGGTGACGACGAGGGTGACGATGTTGGCGATCGCCTCGTCCTTGGTGGGGAACTTGCTCAGCTCCTCGACGCCCTTCCTGCCGGTGAAGACCAGGCCGTCGAGCACCGCGCCCTTGAGTTCAAGCCCCGGCATCTTGGCGACCAGCTTCATCACCTCGCGGGCGATCTCCACCGCGCTGGTGCCCCCGAACGCGTAGGCGTTGGAGCCAGTGAGCATGTCGGAGAGCTTGGAGAGCGGCGAGCCCTCCAGCGCCTTGCGGGCCAGGTGGTTGCGGACCACCGAGACGCGGATGTTCTGCTTGCGCAGATCGGTCCGCATCTTGTGCTGGTCCTTGGCCTTGAGGCCACGGATGCCGATGAGCATCCCGTCCTGGGCATCGCCCACCCGGGCCTTGTACTCCCGCATCATCATGGTCTTGATTGACTTGGACATCGATCGTCCTCACATTCTTCCGCGAAAGGCGTTGGCCTCTCTGGCGGCTTGGTTCAACAGTCAGTACCCAACACTCAGGACCGCACGCTCATTCGACCGCGGCCTCCGCCGAAACGTGCTTGATCTGCACGCTGGGGGTCATGGACCCGCTGATGACGATTTTCTTGATGTAGATCCCCCTCACCGTGGAGGGGCGGATCTTCTCGATCGTCTTGATGAAGAAGTCGATGTTCTCCGATAACGCCGCGTCGGCAAAGCTCAGCTTGCCCACCACCGCGTGAATGTTCCCGCCCTTGTCGGTGCGGTACTCGACCTTGCCGGCCGAGTATTCCTTCACCGCCTCGGGAACGTTGGTCGTCACCGTGCCGGCCTTTGGGCTTGGCATCAGACCCTTGGGCCCCAGCAGCTTGCCCAGCTTGGACACCACCCGCATCATGTCGGGTGAGGCGATCGCCACGTCGAAATCCATCCAGCCCTTCTCGATCTCGGCGACCAGCTCTTCAGCACCGGCCTTCACCGCGCCATTCGCTATTGCCTTAGGGGCAATGTCGCTCTGGCAGAACGCGATGACGCGCTTGGTCTTGCCGATGCCCCTGGGAAGGCTGATCGACCCGCGCAGCGACTGCTCGGCCTGCGCCGTATCGACGCCCAGGTGCATGCAGATATTGACCGTCTGGTCGAACTTGGTGGGTTTGAACTTCTTGAGCGCCACGACCGCTTCGGTGGTCGTGACGGCATCAACCTTGATCAGCGGCGCGTTGGACTTGGATCGCTTTGAGATTCTTGGCATTGCTATTAGCCCTCCACCACGGTGACGCCCATGGAACGGGCTGTGCCTTCGATCACTCGCATCGCCGCGTCGATGCTCCCGGAGTTCAGATCCTGCAGCTTTCCTTCGGCGATCTTCTTCACCTGACTCTTGGTGATCTTGCCGACCTTGTTCTTGTTGGGGACGCCCGAGCCCGTCTCGATCCCCGCCGCTTCCTTGATCAGGACGCTGGCCGGCGAGCTCTTGATTTCAAGCTCGAACGACTTGTCGTTGTAGACCGTGACGATGCAGCCGACGATCTTGCCCTTGATGTGGGCAGTCGCGGCGTTGAACTTCTGAATGAACTGGCCCGGGTTGACACCCTTGGAGCCCAGCACGGGGCCAAGCGGTGGTGCAGGCGTTGCCTGCCCTCCCGGGGCCATGATCTTGAAAACTTGCGTGATTTCCTTCTTGGCCATTGTCCTCACCTCCCACCTTGCCGCCTTCGGAGGCCCGCGCCCGCTCTCGCGGTCGCACGCCGGGGCACTCGCCCCGCTTTCCGTCGGTCTGCCGCCCCTGGCTTGGGGCGGCCGGCATGGTGGTTCAATCGGTTCCAGCCATGATGTACCCGCTCAGCCGTCTGAATGGGGCCAAGACAATAGGCAGGCAGGATTCTTGGGACAATGCTGTCGCCCTACTTGTTGGGCACGCTTGCCGGAGCTTCCTTGACGGCGTCGGGGGCCGGAGCAGGCTTGGGGGCCGCCGGAAGCGGGGTGCCGATCGGGGCCGCCGGGGCGGACGTTCCCGGGGCGACCACCGCCGGCGCAAGCGGCTGAACCGGTGCACCAGCAGGTGCCGTTACGGGCGTCGTCGTAGGCTGCGTGACGGACGTTGCGGGCACCTTGGGTTTGGGCTTGAGTGTGGTCACAAATCGGTCATAGACCTCCCGCTCCAGCCCGCCTTCCTTGGCTCTTTCAAGCATCTTGAGCGCGTTCGTGTTCTTGCCCTGCGCCTGCATTGCCACCGTCACCGCGAGCCAACCCGAAGGCAGCTTGCTCTTGGAGGCATAGGGCGTCAACTGCGTCACCAAGTTGAGAAGCCGCGTTTCATCCTGCCCCGCAGCCTTGCCCTCATAGGGCCGATCCGCCAGCGTGGGGTCGCGCCGATACGCCTCACGCAGAAGCGCAGCCCCATCGTCGAGCTCTTTGTTCTCGATGAGGCACAGTGCAAGCTGCCGTGTCACTTCCATGTCGTCCGCTTTGGCCTTGAGGTGCTCTTTGTAGTACTTTTTCGCCTCGGTGAAGTTCTTCTTCAAGGTCGCGGCCTGCGCCAGCTCCAGCGTTGTGGGGGGCGGCGGCGGGGGAACCTTCACCGCAGGCTGCGCCGGCACCAGCACTGGCGATATGCCCGGCAGCAATGCGGGATCAATGCGTGGCCCAAGCCCATCCAGCGGATACCCCGGCTGATAAGGCGAGTACATGCTCGAACCGTGGTAGGGGTCGCGCACGATCCAGTTCGACGACCATGACCCGTTGTTGGTCCAGACGTTCGACGTTCCCCACCCGGTATTGTTCGTGAAACCGCCACCAAGGTTGACGTTCCAGCTCCAGTGGTTGCTCGAACCGGACCAGTGGATGCCCGAGTCATGGTGGTGGTGACACGAATCGGACTGCCCGAGCGCCGACCCCGCCATGAGCCCCACTGCAATCGCGAGAACCGACGAAGTTGGAAGTGCCATGTGCTTCTCCGACGGTGCGACAATGAACCCGGAACGCCGTTCAGATAATACGTTCAACTTCCGCCCGAGTTCCGCCTTCGATGCCCAAGTCCGATACTCTCAGGCTCCATGAGGCACCATTCCACTGTCGGCTTGATGATCGCGGCGATCCTGGGCCTTGCTGCCCAAAGCGGGTGCCTGGGGCCCTCCAACACGGCACGCCTGCTTTCCACCCGGTCGCAAACCGAACTTTCCGCAGAACTCTTGACCCGGGTCTATTCGGCGGTCGACCGAAACACCGCCGATTTCTATCTCACCAATCTCCCGCCCGAGGCAGCACGACCCGACGCGGACCCGCTCGCGCTGACCGGGACACTCATTCACGTTCACATGTTTCTACAGCCTTTGGCGGGCCGCACTCCGCTGGGTTCCGACGGCTGCAGCGTGACGGTGAGGCAGCTCGTGCTTTCGGGCGGAGACGCGGGCATGTACGCCGGGGGCGGGTTCATGACGCCGCGTGATGTGGTGGGCTCGACGACGTGCGGCGGAAAGTTCCGGCACGCGACTCTTCGTCTCCTCGCCGCGACGAAAGACTTTGGCGACCTTCTGGGTCCCAGCGAGATGTCGGCGGACTTTGACGCACGCCGGGATGATGCCGCAGCCGGGGCGTGGGGCGAACTGCTCGCGCGTGCGATTCTGAAAATGAAGCAGCCTTAGCGAGCTTCGTGCTGGTAGGGATTCGGCTTGACGCGTTCCATGTACCGACTCGGGTCGGGCATGGGAGTAAAGCCAAACTTCGCGTAGAGACCGTGCGCGTCGCGCGTCAGAAGGCAGAACCGGCGGAGGCCTTGCAGCCTGGAGTCGGCGATGATGGTTCTCATCATCCACGAGCTGAGCCCTTTGCCACGATACTCCGGCGCGACGACGACGTCGCAGAGATACGCGAAGGTCGCCTGATCGGAAATGGCTCGTGCGTAGGCGGCGAGGGCGTTGTCGCGAGACGTGTCCAGAATCGCCCAGCAGAGGGACCAGTCGATCGAGCGCTGAACGGTCTCGCGAGGAATGCCCAGGCACCAGTACTGCTGCTAGAGCAGCGCGTGGACCTTGTCGACCGGGATTTCGCCCCGATCGGTGATGAGCAGCAAGCCGCCGTTTTGTTCGCTTGCGTTCAATCTGGCGCTCGGTGGTTTCAGAAAACTTGGGGTGCCGGGGGCGCGGGAGGCGGAGTCGGCGCGGGCTTGCCCGCATGTCGCACGATGTGTCCCGTGTCGAGATACACAAGATCCTCGGCGATGTTCTTCATCAGGTCACCAACGCGTTCGAGTTCACGCCCGAGCCGCGCGACCAGCAGGCCGATCGCCAGGGCCGAGTCGGTCTTGCCCTCGGCCTTCATCATCTCGATGATCTCGTCGGAAAGCCGCCGATCGAGCTGATCGATGACCGAATCATTGGACGTGACCGCCCGGGCCGCATCGACGTCCTCGTCGAGCACCGCGCGGAGCAGCTCGTGGCAGATGATGGGAACGCGCTGGCCAAGCTCGCGAAGGGCGGTGGGCCACGTGGGAACAATTCCCGCCGGAAGATGCTTGGAAATGCGGGAGGTCATCTTGGCGATGCCCGTGGCATGGTCGGCCACGCGCTCGATATCCGCGTTCACCTTCAGGATGAACGCGATCATGCGGAAATCGCGTGCAAAGACGTGCTGCAGCGCGAGAATCTCGAACGACTCCTGCTCGATGAGCACTTCCTCACGATCGACCTGGTCGTCCTCGGCCCGGACCAGCTTCGCGCTGACGACGTCGAGCGACCACAAGGCGTCGAGAGCCGATTCGAGCATCCCGATCGCCTGCGTCGCCTCGCGGACGAGCCGCCGCTTGAGCTGGATGATCCGGCGCTCGAATACGTGCTGCTGACCGCGCATCGGGCCACGCGTTTCTTGATCCTGCGAGCTTGAATCGGCGTCCTGCATCGTGAAACGAACCCTCCTGCTTCGTCAGTGTAGGGGACCGGCGAGCCGTGTCAGTGCCTCCTGATAGCGTGAAAGCGTGCCCGCAGCGACCTCCGCAGGCAAGGCCGGACCGGGTGCCTGCTTGTTCCACAGTCCCTTCGCCACCAGTTCCTCCAGATACTCCCGCAGATACTGCTTGTCAAAGCTTTTCTGGGGTCCGCCGGGCTTGTACGTGCTCGCGGGCCAGAATCGCGAGCTGTCGGGTGTCAGAGCCTCATCGATCAGAATTGGCGCGCGCCCCTCACTCCCGCCACCGCTACCACTCTCAGGAATGCCAAACTCAAACTTCGTGTCGGCGATGATGATCCCGCGAGCCTTCGCGTGCTCGGCCGCTGCGGCGTAGATGGCAAGGCTGATGCGCCTGAGTGTCTCCATCATGGACTTGCCCGCCAGTTCGCACGCGCGGTCGAACGAGATATTCTCATCGTGCTTGCCCAGCTCTTCCTTGGTAGCGGGCGTGAAGATCGGCTCGGGCAGCTGGTCGCACTGCGACAGCCCTGCCGGGAGCCGCACGCCGCACACCGCACCCGTCGCCTGGTATTCTTTCCAGCCTGACCCCTCCAAGTAGCCCCGCACAACGCACTCGATGGGCACCACACGGCATCGCCGCCCGATCATCACACGCCCAGCGAGCTGCGAGGGTGTGGTGCTGCCGGGGGTGTACGCCGATTGCGGCACGTCGGCGGCATTCGCGGAGATGAGGTGCGTGAGGCAGATCCCCTTGGACTCGATAAATCGAAGCCAGAAAACCG
>JAYVUC010000050.1:0-6838 GCA_043788295.1 Phycisphaerales bacterium | reverse complement strand
CACGCTCGCGTACATGAGCCCCGAGCAGGTCTCGGGCGATGTGGCCGCGATCGACACGCGGAGCGATGTCTACGCGTTGGGCGTGGTGCTCTTTGAACTTCTCGCCGGAACGACCCCTTACGAGCTTGACAAGCGGTCGCTGCCCGATGCCGTCCGCATCATCCGCGACGACGACCCGCGAACGCTTGGAAGCGTCGCTCCTGCGTGCGGGCGCGACCTGGAGATCATCTGTGGGCAGACGCTCGCGAAGGATCCAAGTAAGCGCTATCAGTCGGCGGCGTATCTGGCGGCGGACTTGCGGCGATACCTCGGCAATGTGCCGATCCATGCCCGCCCACCGAGCGTGACCGATCATGTGCGCAAGTTCGCACGCCGCAACAAGGGCGTGTTCGCCGGCACGCTCGTGGCCATCGGAGCGATCGCTTCGGGCGCGGTGTTCGGCGCGGTGCAATATGCCCGGGCGGTCACCGCGCGCGAGCTTGCCGAAGACCGGGCGATCGAAGCGAGCAGACTCCAAGTCCAGGCCATCGGCGAGCGCGACGCCAAGGAGCGCGAGACTGAAAATCTGAAAAAGAGCATGGCGTTTCTGCAGAATAGAATCTTCTCGCTCGCCTACGAGACGATGCCCGATCAGGGGCGGGCAGTCTCGATCCTCGACGCGTTGCGACTGGCGCAGAAGGACATGGAGCAGGCGTTTCGGGGCGACCGGCTCAGCGAGGCCCGCCTGAGGTTCTACAGCTCGCTGATTCTCACCTCGAACAACGAGTTCGACGCCGCCTTACCCGCGGCGGAGAGGGCCACCGACCTCTACGAGTCGCTGGGCGATGTTGCCGCATCGGATTTGCGATCTGCCGATCAGACGCGGATCTTTCTGCTTACGCGCGTCGGGCGGATCGAGGAGGCACGCCGCCGAGGTGACGCGCTCGTGGCCCGGACGCGTGCGGCCGGTGCCAACCTCACCAATGAGCTGGCGGCCCATGCGGCACCGCTCGTGGACTCGGGGCGATTCGATCTGGCCGAGCCGCTCCTTCGCGAGCAGCTCGGCATCGGGCTCATGGACAAGTCAATCACCCCGCTGAACGTCTACGTGCAATCCAGAAGGGTTGGTGCCCTTCTGGTCGCCGCAGGCCGCCTCGATGAGATGGAGCAGCACTGGCAGGAACGGATCGCCGCGTGCCACGCGTACTTTGGCGGCGGCGATGCTCGACGCGAGGCCGTGCAATTCATCGGCGCGTGCGCGGACCAGCTCGAAGAGATCGGCGAGTTCAAGCGTGCGCTCCCGTATCGCCGACGCCTTTACGTCGCCAGCACGCCCGCTCAATGGCTGACCAGCGACCTGAACGTGCCCTTCCAGTTTGCCGCCACACTCCGGGCGCAACACGATCCCGCCCTCACCGTCGAGGCCGTCGAGCTGACAGGTGCTCTCCTGGCGCAGGCCCGTTCCACGCTCGGGGTGCGATCGGCTCGCCTCCATCAGGCCGCCGCCTCGCACATCCGCTCGCTGCTCGCCGCAGGCCGAACCGCCGAGTCCCTCGCCGAGGCCCAAAGCGCGATGGCCACGCTCCACCATGAGTCGGGCGAGTGGGAGTATCGCGTGTCGGACGTGCGTGAGGCCGCCGCCGAGACGCTGCTCGCCGACGCCCGACCCCTTGAAGCTATCGAGCTGGTCCGCGCTGAATACGAGCGGCGGGCCCGCGTTCGAGGGCGCACGCACGCCGTCACGCTCGAATCCCTCCGCCTCCTGGGCAAGGCGATGGAGAAAGCAGGCCGGGCGGCGGAGCTTGGCCCCTTGTGCAGGCAGGAAGTGGATGCGCAGCTCGAAACCGCCACCATGCCGTCGAGTGCAACTCTCGGGCTGGTGCAGTCGTGCATCGACACGCTGCTCGACGCGGGTGAGTTCGCCGCCGCCGAGGGGCTGGCACGCCGTGCGCTCTCGGAGAAGCTCTGCGACCCTGGCACGTTCCGCAAGGCCATCATCGACCTGTGCTGTTCGCTCGCGCTCGCCGTGGCCAAAACCCGTGGCAAAGCGCTCGCCCGCACCGAGCTCGAGGCCTTCGCCACACAGGTGCAGGCAGCCCTGGGCCCCGAGCACCAGTGGACGCGGCGGCTTCGAGAGCTGCTCGCCGGGCCGCTGAGCGGGGAGTGACGCTGGTCGCTCGCGGTTGGACTTGTGCCCGTTCCAAATAAATCGCCAATGCCCTCCGCCGGACGGGGAAGGGATTCCGCACGTATGGGGAGGACCGACCGTAGAGCCGGTCCCGACTTCTTGCTCCTCATCACTGGCCCATTCAACGGAGAACCGATATGAACGCTCGTACCGCCATGCTCGCCCTGGCTCCCATGCTCGCCTCGCTCGCCGGCACCGCCGGCGCCGCCACGGTCTACTGGAATGTCAATGGCCCCACCAATCAGTGGAACACCGCGGCCAACTGGGTCGGCGGGCGCGTCCCCGGCTTGAACGACTTTGTCGTGATCCCGGCCGGGGGCAGCCCCGCGCTCCAGGGCAATATCGCGTTCATCGCCGGGCTCTTCATCCAGCCGGGCGCGAACCTGCTGATCTTCCAATCGCTCTACGTTGAGGGTGGGGCGTCGATCCAGGGCAACATGTCCATCGTGGGCGCCAGATTCCTTCACCGCGACGATGTCAACCTTGAAGGACAGGTGATGATGTGGTCGGGCGCGTCGATGAATCGCCGGTCCAGCGGCACCGGCGTCTTCACGGTGCGACCCTCGGGCTCGATCCTCATCCGCAGCGACAACGTCAGCGAGGTGACGATCGCCACCGCCCTGCAGGTTCAGGGCCTGCTCGACGACCAGTCCAACCAGGCCCTGCGGATCGGCAAGGTCCAGAGCGACTCGAGCGACGGGACATACATCGCGATCGACACCAACGGCACCATGCGGTTCACCCGCTCGGCCGCCGTGTCGGCCACGATCTACGCGGGCCAGTCCACGCCGTACATCGTCAACTCGGGCTTCATCAACGTCGAGGGGTCGCTCAGTAACGTCGTGGACATCGCCGCCAACCTGCCGGTGTTCAACGCCGGCACGGTGTATGTCAACCAGCCCGACCTCCATATCCGCAGCTCGTGGGACTTTGCCGGCGGCACGCTGACTCGCGGCTTCTGGGCCTGCCAGAACGTCGGTCGCATCTTCTTCGACAACAACACCATGAGCAGCGTGGGCTCGGGCGTCCAAATCTACCTCGGCGGCAACGGTTCACAGATCGTGCAGCTCTCGCAGGCCCAGGAGAACTTTGGCAGCATCAACCTCGACTACGGCGCATACCTCAACGTCAACCCCGCCGGCGGGTCGTTCACCAATCATGGACTCATCCAGCTCAGCGACCATTCCAATCTGGGCGTCGTGGGGCAGTTCTCCAACCCTTCGGGCGGCGTCGTCGAGTCCTGGATCTCGGGCGCGACGCCCTACACCTACGGCACGATCTACGCCAATTCCGCCATCCTCGGTGGCACGCTCACCGCCAAGGTTGCGGCGGCGTACACGCCCACCAAGGGCGACACGCTCACGCTGGTCAATGCTTCGCAGTGGGTCGCCGGCCAGTTTGACGCCGTCAACGTGCTGTACACGCAGGCACCGTTCCTGGCGGTGTACGGGGCAAACACGGCGAGTCTGGTCGTGGGTTGCCCGGCGGACTTCAACGCCGACGGGGCGGTGGACTTCTTCGACTACGACGACTTCGTGAACTGCTTCGAGGGCGTGACGTGCCCGGGCAGCAAGACCGCCGACTTCAACAACGACGCAGCCGTGGACTTCTTCGACTACGACGATTTCGTGGTGGCGTTCGAGACGCCGTGCTGAGGGAAGGCACTTGGCACGAGTGAGGAAGCGAAGGGCCCCGCGCGTTCCGCGCGGGGCCTTTGTCCTTGCATCGGCCCTCGTGCCTGGTGCCTCGTGCCGCTGCAATTCGACTTGCGACCTCGGGGGCAGACTCCGCCGCGCGGGGAAAGGCGAAGGCGGTTCACCACAGAGGCACGGAGTGCACAGAGAAACGCCCGTGCGAGAGGGGTTCGGATGCGTTACCCTTCGCCCCTATGGCGAGCCTGCAATGGATTGGCAAGGAGGCGGTGGTCGGGCACCATCGGGAGGTGCCGTACCACCTGCTGCGAGGCGACCCCCACAAGAGTGTGGGTGAGGACGGGGGGGCCGGCGAAGCCTATCGAGGGGTCGGCTCAGGCAACCTCTTGGTGCAGGGGGACAACGTGCTGACGGGGGACGTGCTGGCGGAGTTGCTTGCGTGCAACCCGGGACACCACGGGCCGCGCGTGGTCTTCGGCGAGGCGTGCCGGCTCGGGGCCGCCCGCCTGAAGCGCGCGGGAGGGGGGCGTGACGTTCCGGCAGATTCCGTACCAGATCAAGGTATCGTAGATGAGTCAAGAGCAACCCAACCCCAATCCCACCCCCGGCATCGTCCTCTACCAGTCGCCCGATGACGGCCCGACACTGTCGGTGCGTCTCCAGGGCCAAACGGCGTGGCTGACGCAGGCCCAAATGGCGGAACTCTTCCAGACCACGCCGCAGAACATCACGATGCACATCGCCAACGTCTACGCAGACGGCGAGCTGCCCGAGGGGGCAACGTGTAAGGATTACTTACAGGTTCGCGCCGAGGGCGGACGGTCGAGCGGGCCACCAAGCACTACTCGCTGGACATGATCATCGCCGTGGGGTACCGGGTGCGTTCGGCCCGGGGCACACAATTCCGCCAGTGGGCCACGGCGACGCTGGCCGAGTTTCTGACCAAGGGGTTCGCGCTGGACGACCAGCGGCTCAAGGACGGGAAGAACTGGGGGGCGGACTACTTCGACGAGTTGCTCGCGCGGATTCGCGACATCCGGGCCAGCGAGCGGCGGTTCTACCAGAAGATCACCGACATCTACGCGACGAGCATCGACTACGACCCCCACGCCCCCACGCCCCCACGCCCCCACGACCACGGAGTTCTACGCCACCGTGCAGAACAAATTGCACTGGGCGATCCACGGGCACACGGCGGCCGAAACGGTCGTGTCGCGGGCCGACGCGAAGAAGCCCAACATGGGCCTGACGACATGGAAGAATGCTCCGGCGGGCCCGATCCGGAAGTCAGACGTAGGCGTCGCCAAGAACTATCTGAGCCAGCGGGAGATCGAAGAACTCAACCGTGTCGTGACGATGTACCTGGACTATGCCGAGGATCAGGCCGCACGCAAACACCCGGTCCACATGCCACTGGGTGAAGAAGCTGGATGGGTTCTTGACGTTCAACGAGCGGAACATCCTGATCAACGCCGGAAAAGTGTCGGCGGAGATGGCTCAGGAGCACGCGGGGCGCGAGTTCGAGAAGTTCGAGCGGGCGAGGCTCGATCGTGAGGTCCGGGAGCCCACCAGCGACTTCGACAGGCTCGTGGATGAGACCAAGCGGCTGAAACCCGTCGCCCCGCCGAAACCGCCGAAGAAGCGAAAGAGGAAGGGCGAGTAAACGAGGACCACGCACGCGGCCAAGAGGTTCCGACGGGAAGAAGGACTCGAACATCGAGCGCTGCTGGGTTGCCCCGAGGTGGCCGAGATGACCTTCGCCGAGGACACGACCAACCGCGACCCCGCGATGGAAGCGATCCTGGGGGCGATTGGTGGGGACGGGCGCGGGAAGTAAGCTCGGAAGCCGCTCTGGATATCCGTTCGGGTACCCCCACGCTCCGCGTGGGTCGGCTTGTGCACACTTCCAAAGTGCTCAACGAGCCCCGAGCGCCAGCGAGCGGAACCTCAAGGCCGGACAAGGCATTTCACCATAGAGGGCACCGAGGGCACGGAGAGAAGGCTTGAACGCAGAGGGCGCGGAGAGCGCAGAGGGACGCGGAGGCTAGAAGGGGTGGCAAGGATCATCCGCTTCGGTGATCCTTGCTGAGACAGATGCGTGGGCCGGCCATGATCTGCGACATGCGGAGTGAGCTTTGCTGCCGACGCGGCGAGTTCCCAATAATCTGGCTACTTTGCGTGTGCCGCGAGCGCGTCGTAGGCGTCGAGGACGGCCTCGCCAATCGAGCCTCGTTCCCATGCGATTCCATCGTCCTTGCGATCGTCAGGCTTGATGAAGCCGGTGCCGGTGAAAGTGCTGAGCATGTATTCCGCGTCATCGCGCTCGATGCTGTAGAGGTGGAAGAAGGCCGCGTCGAGCTCGGCCCGGAGGTCGGCCCGCTCCTGTTCCTTCCAGATGTGAACGCCGTCGCCCCGGCTGCCTTTGAACTCGCAGGCCTGGGCGAGCGGGACCATGTCCTCGGCGGTGCAGGAGAGTTTGAGGACGCGCTCGCTGATCCAGTGTTCGAGGGTTTCCTTCTTCGACCACGGGCACTTTCCCTCGTAAGTGTCGGGGGCGAGGGTGGGGAGTTGCTCGACGATGAAGAAGTTGAGGTGCAGTGCCCCGACCTTTTGCCGCACGACGAAATCAAAGATGAACGAGTCGAGGTTGCCCAGCAAGCACGCCTCGCGGCGCGGCTGGATGTTTTCGTCGATAAACTTGATGGGTGCCGAGTTGACCACGGCTACCCAAGGCGTAAACGCCGCGATCATGGTTCGCTCATTGGTCGCGCTGGTGATGTCCTTGTAGACCAGGAGCCACTCCCGCTTGCTGCCGTTGGCGACACCCGCGACCACATCCTCCGCCACCCACCACCGCGGCAGCACGGAGAACTCGGGGTTCATGTGTTGAACAAGGGACGTTTCGGCCTTCTGCCCTTGGCGGACCCAGTTGGCATCATCGACGATCACGCTCGCGGCCCGGTGGTCGAACGCCTGCACCATCTTGGCCTCGTAGAGGGGTAAGGCCCGCTTCTTGTTC
>JAYVUC010000049.1:0-28427 GCA_043788295.1 Phycisphaerales bacterium | reverse complement strand
CTTGGCCTTCTCGATGACCATGTCGGCGACTTGCACGTGCCGACCGGCCTGCTCATCGAATGTGCTGGCGACAACCTCCACCGTCTTGGACGTCTGGCGGCGGAAATCCGTCACCTCCTCCGGCCGCTCGTCAACCAGCAGCACGATGACCTTGGCGTTGGGGAAGTTTCGCGTGATGGCCTTGGTAATCTTCTGGAGCAGCACGGTCTTGCCCGTGCGGGGCGGCGCGACAATGAGCGCACGCTGCCCGAAGCCCAGCGGCGCGACCAGGTCGATGATCCGGCACTCGATCTCGCCGGGATCGGTTTCCAGGATAATCCGACGCTCTGGGTGCAGGGGCGTAAGTTCCTCGAATGGAACGATATCGTGCAGCTTGGTTGGATCGCGGCCATTCACCTTGTCGACGCGGAGCAGCGCGAAGTACCGCTCGCTCTCCTTGGGCGGACGGATGACGCCTCGGACCACCATTCCTCGGCGCAGGCCAAAGCGCCGGACCTGCGAGGGGCTGATGTAAATATCGTCGGGCCCGGGCAGATAGCTCTGCTCGGGGCTTCGCAGGAAGCCGAAACCGTCGGGCATCACCTCGAGCGTGCCCTCGCCGAACATGAGCCCCTGCTTGAGCGCCCGGGCCTTGAGCACCTTGAAAATCAGATCCTGCTTGGAAAGCTGATGGAAATCCACGAGCCCATCGCGCTCGGCGAGTTTGTGGACCTCGGGAAGCTCCATCTTCTGAAGCTCGACCATGCTGATGGCCGACTGCGTCACCTTCGGGTCGGCGTTCTGCACGATCTTTTCAAGCTCGGCTGCCTCGCGTTCGAGGTCCTCGTCGCTGGGAAGGTCAGATGGTAGCGGACGGTAGAAACTCTGCGATGATTGGCCACCACCTGAACTGCTACCCCCACCGCCTTGGCCCCCGCCGTATCCGCCACCCGAGCCGCCATAGCCTCCCTGTCCGGGCATCCCGCTGCTACCGCGGCGTTTCTTGCGACGTTTGTTCCGGAACCCATCGTTCTGCGATTGATTCGGGTACCCGCCTTGGCGTTGACCCTGTCCGTTGCCCTGACCCTGTCCGTTGCCCTGACCCTGACCCTGACCGCCACCGCCAAACCCTCCGCCGTGGCCGGCGCTCCCTTGCGAGCCGGATGTGGAAGGCTGCGACGAACTCGGCGTCGACGACGATGGCGTTTGGGATGGGTTGTTGGAAGAAGACGCGCTGGGCGGCGGCGCGTCAGGGCCGTTGGAAGGGCTTTCCATCGGTCGTGCATCCCTCACTGGATTGTTATTGGGGCTGGGGCGAAACTCGGGGCGAACGCCAGGAATTGGTGCGTGGGTCGGTCTGGGTGGCGCGCTCGCGGACGCGGTCGACGGAAGTGGTGGAGCTGGTGGCGGTGGTGCGGGGGCGGTGGGCCCGGGCTTGGGCGCAAGCACCTCGGCGGCCGGCTTTGCTGCTGTCTCGGCCTTCTCTGTGCTGGGCCTGCGTGTCTTGGATGTGGATTGCGGCTGTCTCGCCATACCGGTGCGACCTGACCTCTCTCGATGTGCCTGGTGACCCCGCACGATTGTGCGGGAATCTCTAAATGACTGCGATGATGTGGGGTGATGGTGTGAGTGGGAACGATGGGAAGAACCAAACCACGCGCGCTCAACAAAGGCGCGCCGTGAGGCCTCGCACACCGCGGTGAAGCTTCGGCTCCTCCATCGTTCGTGAATCTCTTGTCTGGAGATTGCACGTGGCCTGCGCCATGCCGGGGAGTCAGTTGCCGTGAGGTGTGGGGGGGGGGGGAAGGGCCGGAGGGCTTCGTGCTCGTCCAAACCTGACACATGACTATACCGCACCACACGGGCAATGTCACCCACCACCAGGAAGTGTCACTTCGCAGGCTTGATGAGCCGGCGAGGTCTTTGACCCACACGGGTCAGCAGCGCGCGGGCGGCCTGGTTCAACGCTCCAAGGGCACCCGCGTTCTCGATGCGCTCATCGGCCCGGGCACGCTTCTGCTCAATAGGCCATTGCGATGCCTCACGCCGAGCCAGCTCGCCCGCGTCCCACCCGCGTGCGGCGACACGGCGAAGCCGCAATTCACGCGGCGCGTCGATATACACCGTGACGTCGCACTCGGCATCAACCCCCGCCTCAAAGAGCAGAGGGACATCCGCGACAACGAACCGCGCTCCGGCTGTGGCGGCCAGACGGATCATGCCCTCCCGGCTCTGCCGAACCAGCGGGTGGATCAGGCGTTCGAGTCTTGCCCGTTCGGCGGGCGTGGCGAACACGATCTTCCCGACCTTGCTCCGGTCGATCGCACCGTTGGCGTCAAGTATTTCATTCCCCCACCAGGCCACCAGTGATTCGCGCACACTGGGGGTGTCCAGGGCGGCCCGGGCCTGGGCGTCCGAGTCGATCATGACCGCTCCCAGATCACCCAGGGCCTTGGCAAATGCGGTCTTGCCGGCACCGATCGAACCCGTGAGCCCTATGACGATCGGTGGTGACGCCGGGGCGGCCGATTCGCGTCCCCAACCCTTCGCACTCGACGCGGCCGTGGCGGCCTGACGGATCGCTTTCGCGGCGACATTCGCGGTGCCAAGCCCATGCCACCAGACAGCGACGCCCGACGAGCCCGCCGATTCGATGCGGATGCTCCCAAGCCCCAGCAGGCGCTCGACTGGCCTGCGGAGGATGATGGTGCTCTGCACCTTGTGCAGCGGAACTTCGACAATTGTGCGTGACAGGACGCCGAACCGTGCGGTGACATGCGTGGGCGTCAGAGAATACCGCGTTGCAAGCCACCGCGAAACCTGAAGGATGAGGTAGCCGGTGAACACCGTGGACAGGCCCAGGAGAATCCAAGGCCAGAGCCGGGGGGACCAGCTGTCAAGCTGCGAACGAAACCACCACCCCGTCCCCATGGCTGCCAGCAGCAACAGCCAAACATTGAGGGGAGCGACCACCACCCACAGAGGTGAGGGGCGAAGGGTCAGGAGGGGCCGATCCTGGGTTTCCACACACTGATGATACGGAATTGTTCGGGAGGATGGAACGGACAGGTGCCGGAGGCGTCTGGATACACTCAAACTGTGGATACGAGCATGACATTTTGCCCAACGCCCAACGTGGTGCGCACAAACGGGTGGAACCGCCGGGCATCGGTTGGCGAACGGGTTACCGCTGCCTTGGCGGCCACGATCGCCCTCACGCCGCTTGTGATCGCGGCAAACCTCGTGCCCGATCCGACTGGCATGGGGACGCACCGGCAACTGGGCCTCCCCGGGTGTGGGTGGTTGGTCGCGTTTGGGAAGCCCTGCGCGACCTGCGGGATGACGACGGCTT
Source organism: Phycisphaerales bacterium (assembly GCA_043788295.1). Lineage (GTDB taxonomy): Bacteria > Planctomycetota > Phycisphaerae > Phycisphaerales > UBA1924 > UBA2396. The sequence continues at coordinate 25,096 of JAYVUC010000049.1, read as the reverse complement.
TCTCTCGAATGACTCACGGCCAACCTGTGGCTGCGTTCGCCGGTCAGCCCGCCGGGGCGATGCTCGCCCTTGTGTGTGCCACGGTGGTTTGGGTCGCCCTGCACACGGCGGTCCTGGGCTCGATGGCGGCCCCGATGATGGGCCGGCAGGCTCTGCGGACGAGGTGGCTGGTGGCGGGCGGGGCGATGGTGATCGCGGCGTGGATGTATACGATGGCGACGTGGCATGGGTGAATCCCCGGTGACATTGGAGACCCGCTGATGAAGATGACCAACTGGCGAGGCCGAGGACCGGTGGGCGCATCTCTGGCGTGCGCCGGAGTCGTGCTTGCTGCGGCGGGCGGGTGCAACATCGTGGGAATTTTCGGCGGGATGGCCGAGAGCTACAAGTTGGACAGCACCCACGAGATCGAGGCCAAGTACACCGGGCTTCGCGGGAAGACGGTCGCGGTGGTGGTTGCGGCCGACCCGTCGATCGCGTCGAAATACCCAGACCTGATCGCGGCGATCAGCACAAGGGTGACCGAGAATCTCGCGGATGTGAAGAACGACACCGACGTCGTGGGGGTCGCGATCCCGGTTGATGTGCTGGAATACACCTACAACCATCCGGGCTGGGCGGCCAAATCGATGACGGACCTGGGCAAGGAGCTCGGGGGTGTGCAGGCGATCGTGATGATCGAGATCAACGACTTTCACCTCAACGATCCTGGCAACGCCTATCTCTGGAACGGCGTGGCGCAGGGCGATGTGGGCGTCTTTGACCTCACCTCCTCGACGCCCACGGAGTACGCGCATCGCACCAGCATTTCCGTGAAGTTTCCCGACAAGGCCGGACAGGGGCCCGAGACCTTTTCGGCGGCGATCGTGAACAGCCAGCTCGCCAGGCGATTTATCGACCGCGCATCGTGGTTGTTCTACAACCACCAGGAACCGTATTACCCCAAGTATTGAGCGTGTGCGATCGCGGAGCGGTGGGCCTCAGGAGCGACTTCTATGACTAGCGCGATGCGTCGGATTTCGGGTGCGGCCTCGGCGGCGGCGATGGCGTGGATGCTGGGCGGGCTGGGCGGGTGCAACATCGCGGGCGCGGCGTACACGGTGATCCACGGACCCGAGCGGACCGACGCGAAGTTCGCGCTCGATCCGGCGAAGTCGACCGTTGTGTTCATCGATGACATGTCGAGCAATCTGCCCTCGCGGTCCCTGCGCAGCGAGATCTCCGTTGCCGTCGAGAACGACCTTCTGGATCGCGGGCTGGTCAAGGACATGATCGACCACCGGGCGGTGATGTCCGTGACGAACAAGGACCGGTACGGCACGCCCACTTCGGTCACCGACGTGGGCAAGGCCGTCGGTGCCGACATCGTGATTTATGTCGAGGTCACCGGGTTTGCGCTCAGCGCCGACGGCGCCTCGTCGAGCCCGGTGGCCGGGGGACGCATGAAAGTCTTCGACGTAAAGGCCCAGAAGCGGCTCTGGCCCGTGGCCGCTGGCGAGGGCGACATGAGGGTGCAGATGAAGCAAGGTCAGGGGACCGTGCCCCAGACCATCTCCGAGCAGAACGTGATGTTCCAGAAGCTGGCGGCGGAGTTTGGCAAGGGTATCGCCCAGGCGTTCTATGAGCACGAGTCGCAGAACTCCGCCGGACGCAGTTCCACGCCGGCAAACGGCTCGTGAGTTGGCGTATATTCAGCGAGTGAGCACACTCCATCTCATCGAGCCCTGGTGGCCCGGTGCGCGTGAGGCCGACTGCGGGCCCAGCGACGCCGCCGTGATCTGTTGCGCGGCGTCACGCGGGGCGGACGACCAGGTTTGCATCGTTGGCCCGCGACAGAGCCGGGAGCGAGCTGCGTCACTGGGGCTTGCCGCAAGCGCGACGATCCTGCCCCTGATGGGGCGTGCCGCTCCGAGGGCCAGCGCGTTGCGACGTGTGATATCCGGCCTGGGCGGGTTCGACACCGTGCGAGCGTGGACGCGGGGGGCGGTGGCGCTGGGGCTGGGCGCGGGCACCGGGCTCCACGATTCAAGCACCCTCGAAGGCGGCGATGGGCTCGCGGCGGTGTGGTCGCGGGGCCCCGCGCTCCATTCCCGAACCCGTGCGCGCGAGTTGATGGGGTTGAGCCAGCACGAGCTGGCGGTTGGATTGATCGCCGATCCGCCCTCCGAAGGTGATGCCATCGAGTTTCTCTACTTCAAAATGCTCGTGGAAAAGGCCGGCTTTCCCTCTCTCTCCACCGTCGCGGGGGGCGCCCGGCAGCTCGATCGGGCGCGCGGGTTCCATCGGGCGACAAGCCCGCACAGCGGCTTTCTGGCTTGGCACGGAGCGATGCTGCCGGTCATGGCAGCCTTCGACGCCGTCGTGCTGGGTCCCACAACCGTCCGCGCGGACAGCCTGCGCGATGTCCGGGCCAGGATCGGCGCGATCACCGCGGCCCAGGCCGGTGTGGCGATGGTGTGTGCGGCGGGCGACTGCGTGCGTGGCATGCCGGGCGTCACCGAATCCAAAGACGTCACCCGATCGTCGCTGGCAACGGCGTTGATGTCGGCGCTCGAGGGCTCGCATGCACACCGGGTGAGCAATGGCCGCTGAGACTGACCCGGCATCCCCGCGCGGCGATAAAATCGGCGTGCTCTTTGTGTGCATGGGAAACATCTGCCGCTCGCCCATGGCCAGAGGTATCTTCGAGCATCTTGCCGCAGCCAAGGGTGTTGCGGATCGCTTTGATGTCGATTCGTGCGGCACCGGCGGATGGCACGCTGGCGACGGCGCGGACCCGCGAACCCTGGCAACCCTCGCAGGGCATGGGATTCAGCTTTCGCACCGTGCCAGGCAGTTCCAGGCGGGCACGGACCTTGCGAGGTTTCACCACATCTTTGCGATGGACGCGGCCAATCTTCGCCAACTCGAAGCGATGGGCTGTCCGCCCCAACGTATGAGGCTCCTCCGCGATTGCGATCCGGAAAGTTGCGGGCAAGCGGCGGCGGCGATTGAGGTGCCCGACCCGTACTACGGCGGTGACGATGGGTTCGAGAAGATATTCGCGATGATCCATGCTGCCAGCGTGGGGTTGCTCGCCCGGCTCACGAGCGGCTGAGCCCCGCTCCCGCCCTCGCAGAAAGCGGCGTGTACCCTTGGTCCGTGAAGTACGCGATGGTCATTGCGCTGGGTGCGTCGGACGAGCCGATCGAGGAATTGGGCGGCCGGACGCCGCTGGAATTGGCGTCGATGCCCAGACTTGCCGCACTTGCGGAGGCGGGCCGCGTGGGCTGGGCGGGAGTCGGGGCCCAGGAGGCCGAACCGACGGTCGCCCGGGCGTTGCTTGCCGCGATGGGGCACGATCCCGATGCCGCGGGGCACATTGCGGCCGCGTGCTGTGCCGCAGCGTGCGGGGCCGGGCTTCGGGGGCGCGATTGGGCGATGGATGTTGATTGGTTGGCGACGGTGGCACCTGACGGCACGCCCAGCGCGGCTGAGGGGGCGAAGGTCTGGGTGGGTGGCCCGATCGACATGACACGCGACGAATCACAAGCCTTGCAGCAGGCGGTGGTCGCGGGCTGGCGAGCGAGCGAGCCCGAGTTCATGGCCACAGCGGAGATGGTGCTGTGCGACGAGCGGATGATCCTTATCGATCGCTCGGGGCGCACCTATGCGGGCGTTGAAACCGTGTCGGGGCTCGCCGCGGGTGCAGAGGCTTGGGAACGCGTGCTGCCCGGGCGTGGGCGTGTTGGTGTGGCAGCCCTGATGCGTCGGCTGATGATGATCGGGGCCAGGGTGCTCGAGGCTCATCCGCTGACCATCGCCCGCCGAGAGCAGTCGTTGCCGGTCGCAACGATGCCCTGGCTCTCGTCGCCCGCGTGCGTTCCCACGCTTCGAGCGCTGGACGATCGCTTCGGGTTGCGGGGCGCGATGGTGAGTGTCGAGCCGCTGGCCGTCGGGCTCGCGGCCTTTGCCGGGTGGGAACTGGTCGGCCCCAAATCGACCGACGACCGCGACGAGGCGGAGTTGCTTGGAGCGGCGGCGGTGGATGCGCTGGGCGAGTTTGACGTCGTGTGCTGTGTCCTGGGGTCGGCGGCCCGGGCCTCGCGCCGCGACGATGTTGCCGCGAAGGTGAAGTCGCTCGAGGCTATCGACCGATTTGGAGTGGGCCCGATCAGAAAGCGGCTCGCCGACTTTGGCGATCCCACCATCGACGCAGGGGCCCGCGGATGGCGGATGATGTTCAGTCCGGGGTGCGGCTGGCCTACCGGCGACCAAAGCCCGACTGGAGAGGCAGCGCCCGTTGTTCTGGCCGGCGCGTGGGTTCGGTCGATGGTCAAGCGGCCTTGCAGCGAGGCGGGCGCGATGGAGAGCGACTTGCGAGTGGAACGTGGGCACGATCTTCTCGAATACTTCCTGCTGGGAGGGCTTGCCAAGGCCTCGGTGGTGGGCCGCAAGCCCGCGGGGCGGAGCGGCCAAAAAGGCGAACTTTGGGGAGGTTGACCGATGAGCGATATTTCCAAGCCCGATGGAAGCGAGACCTCGAGCGAAGGGTCTGGAGTTGCTTTGCCCAAGGGTGATCCGAGCACGTATGACCTTGAGCCAGCGCCCGAGCCCGACAAGAAGCCTGTCGCGCGGATTTCGGACAAGCCGTTCCTGGACGAGTTCGATGAGGACGCGGACTTTGACTCTGGCACGCCCGGGCCAGCGACAAAAGCTCCGAAGATTGCGCCCGTTGAAGACGACGTTGAATTGGACCCGCCGTTCATCAAGCCCGGGAGGGGTGATGTCCAGGCGATGGCGGTGGCGGGTCTTGTGGCGATGCTGGTGGCGGCGTGTGTGAACGCGGCTTACGGGTCCATCTGGTACAAGGCCGTGATTCTGTCGCTGTATCACTCGGGGCTCTTTGCGATCGCGGGGACACTGGCCGTTGCTTTCGCGGCCCGCATGACGCAGAAGCCGCTGGGCGAGATCGAGCTTGCGGCGGCGCGGATGCTGCTGATCGTGTCGGTCTGCCAGGCGATCTTCGCGGCTGACTATCCGATCCCATTTACCGGACGGGTCGATGAGGTGGTCTTCACGGGTCTCGCATACTTTGGTCTGACGGGTGCTCTCTTTCGGTTGCCCAAGGAGCCGCTCCTGATCACGACCGGGACGCACTTTCTTTTCATGGTGCTCTTGTGGGTCGGCGCGAACATCGAGATCTGGGCCGCTCCGGTGGCGACGGTTGTGAAATAGTGACGTAAGGGAGAGATTCGCGTGACGAATGAACGGCCTGTCATCGGTATCACGGTGGATGCGACGCAGATCGAAGGCCGCGTGCGCCTCTCGGTTGCGCAGGCCTACTGCGAGTGCGTAGTCGCGGCGGGCGGCGTGCCGATCCTGCTTGCGCCCATCGTTGGGCTCATCGCCTCGCAGCTCGAACTGGTCGATGGCGTCGTTTTCACCGGCGGGGGCGACCCGCGAATGGAAGCATTCGGAGATCCCACGCATCCGCTCGCAAGTTGCGTACACGAGGTGCGACAGACATACGAGATGGCGTTGCTCGAAGCGATCAATGGGCGGGGCGCTTTCGGGGCTCATCGTGATTGGGCCGACCTTCCGGTCCTGGGAATCTGCCTGGGGATGCAGATGATGGCGCTGGACGCGGGTGGGCGGCTCGATCAGCACCTCCCCGACACGCTCACGACCGCGGGCGATCATCGCGGCAAGCAGCATGCCATGACGCTCGACGAACGGGGTGCGTCGAGGCTCGGAATAGCGACGGGCGCGGTTCGGGGCCAGGTGGACAGCTTCCACCATCAGGCCGTGCGCGACCCGGGGCGGCTCGAAGTTGTGGCCCGCAGCGATGATGGGGTGATCGAAGCGATCGCCGATCCGCAACGGGCCGGTTACGTGGGCGTGCAGTGGCACCCCGAGCGCACGGCCGACTCCGCGCTTGGGCAGCAGCTCTTCACCGCGATGGTGGAACGGGCGTGCGACCGGAAGGCAGCGCGAGCGAGCGGGCCCAGGCGATGAGCTCCCGCTCAAACTCGCGGACCGCCGGGCTTGGCCCAATGTCCCGGCGCCGAACGATCGCAAGCCGCCGGGTGAGCCGCCCGTCGCGGCAGGTCGCCCCTTGACCAAGCGGGCTGCCCGGCCCCAGCGCGAATCGGCTCACAAATCCGACCCCGATGCCCGCGGCGACCATCGACTTGATCGACTCGATCGACCGCAACTCCATGACCGCTTGCAGCGGGACTCCCGCAGCCCCGGCGGCCCGGTCGATCAGCTCTCGCACGGCGGTGCCCGCCTCGAACGCGACCACGCCGCGCCCCGTGACGTCTTTCCACCGGAATGAACGCTCAGTCGCCGATCCTGCGCGAGGGGCATCGCGAGGCTGCACGGAGGCGGGCGGTGGCTCGATCAGCAGCAGCTCGTCCTCCACCAGCGGCAGGCGCACAAGGTTGTCAGAGTCCGGCAGCGAGATCGGAAGCGTGACGATACCCAGATCGAGATCGCCCGCCAGCACCGCCGACGCCACCTCGCTCGAACCCGCCTCGCGGACATAGAACCGCAGCCCCGGATGTGCCCGTCGAAGCCGCGAAACGACGGGCGGGAGCAGGTACGACGTGGCGGTTGCACCCCCGCCCACGCGGATCGAGCCGGCCTCGAGCCCGATGACCTCGCGAACCGCCCGCCTGGCGGCGTCGGCCGCGCGGAGTGCGTCGGCGGCATGAAGCGCGAACGCCTGCCCCGCCTGCGTGAGCTCCACGCCCTTGCCCGTGCGATGAACGAGCTGTGTGCCCAGCTCGGCCTCAAGCTTTTTGAGCATCGCCGAGAGCGCGGGCTGCGTCACGCCGAGTTCTCGGGCCGCACGGGTCATGTGCCCGCGCGATGCAAGGACCGTGAAATATCGGAGCGTCGTCAGTTCCACGTTGACAGGCTAGGAGGGTTGTGCAGCCCATACTCAACGTGCGGGAGTTGAAGCGGGTTGGAACGCTTGCCGAGCCAGATATCCGGGCGATATTGCTGCATGGACTGGGCCAAGCTCGGAAAGGATTGCAGCGACGACCCCAAAAACCGCCGTGTGGCGGGGCGAGTGGCGCTGCAGCACATCGTGTGCTCGATCGGTACAGTCCTGGACCTCTCGTCCTCGGGAATGCGACTCTTGTCCACGTTCAAACCTCCGATCGCGGTCGGCACACCCTTCTCGATGGTGCTGATCGGGCTCGACAACCCGGTGCCCGTGACCTGCCGCGCCGTGTGGATCCGCAAGTCGGGCTGGCGAGCGTTTCAGGCCGGTCTGATGTTTGTCGATATGACCACCGAGCTTCGCCACGCGATCAATACACTGGCTCGCAGCGTGAGCATGAACGAGACGATCCTGCCCGATATCGAGCGATTGCGCCGCAGCGCGTGAGGGGCGGCCTGCCCCTTACTTCCCTTCGCGCAGGCGGGTGACGGTGACCGATTGCGTGCTCGAGATGTTCCCCGACAGTTCGCCGAGTTTCATCTGGCCTGTGAACTTCTGGGTGAGCTTCATCGAGTCGAGAAATCCGGCCGCACTGTCCCACGCGTACTCGCCGACGTTGGAGAGATCCTTGAGCGTGAACACCGTCCCGGCGGGCTGCTCGGTGACGGGTGACATTTTCCCGTTCATGCCGATCTTGGCGAGGCTCCCCGACGCGGAGTTCATCGTGTAGACCGTGCGTGAGCGGATGCTTCCGAGTATGGAGAGATTCAGCGTGTCGTCGGTCGTCCACGACTCGCCCACGTGCGCGCGGGTCCTGGCGGGCGAGAGCGAGAAAATGCCTCCGAAGAGGGACTGAGTGCTCGCGGGCGGCGAACCTGGCGTGCTCGACGACGAGAAGAGGGCGGAGAACTTCTCGCCGCCCTCGACCTTGGTGATCTTGCCCGTGTTGTCGATGGTGAGGGTGAGCGTCTCGCCCACGAGCGGGCGTATGAGGCCTTCGAGCATCAAGCTGTTGTCGAGCGACTTGAGCGGGTCGTCGCTGGGGGGCGCGGGCTTGGGAGCGGGCTTTGAGCTGTCGAACTCCTGGTGCATCCCAGCCGCGTCAACTTTCATGGTGATCGACTCGAAGGTGACATCGACGACCGCGCCGCCAGCCTCGTCCACGCTGCGGGTCTTGAAAACCAGCGTGTAGACCTGGGACGCGGTACTCAGGTCGCCATTCTCGCCCGCGTCGGCCGGCAGGTCGGTCGGGTTGCTTGTTGGCGCGACGGTGGGCGGCTTGGTGGAGCGTGCCGGCGGCTTGCCCGACTTGCCGGGGGCTGGCTTGGGCTTCGAGGTAATCTGCTTGTTCGCGGGCTTAGTGCCCGCGGGCTTCTCGAGTGTGTCGAGCGACAGACCCGGTACGAACGACTCGCTCGTGCTTGCTGTTTCCATCCGCAGGCGAAAGACCGACCCACGAGTGAACTTGGGACGCAGGTCAAACTCAGCGACTGGCTCGGTCCTCTTGGCGGGCTCGCTGGGCTGGGCTGCGGGAGACTTGGTGGGGGTGGCTGGCGCAGCGTCTGGCGGCGGGGTCAAGGGCTGCGACGGTGACGGCAGCGTGAGTTGACCAAGCGCCGAAGAGCCTGCCGCAAGGGTGCCCCCGGCGATCAGCACGATGAGAAGCCGACGAATGGTCATGCGACGCTCCTTTTCATTCCCACGAGACAGCAATAGGATATCGGCCCAGAAGCCCCGGAGGTTCACAAGCCCTTGCCGGGCGGGGAAGGCCCAGTTTGGCCTTGGAATTGACACCCGGAACCGCGAATGGAGCCGCAAAATGAACGTTGAATTGAAAACTTCCCTTGGCCCGATCGTGATCGAACTGAACAGCGAGAAAGCCCCCGAGAGCACGAAGAACTTCCTCGCCTACGTCGCCGCCGGGCACTATGACGGGACGATCTTCCACCGGGTTATCGAGTCGTTCATGGTCCAGGGTGGCGGGTTCACACCAGACATGACGCAAAAGGCCGTCAACAAGCCCATCGTCAACGAGTACAAGAACGGGCTCAAGAACACCCGCGGCACGCTCGCCATGGCCCGCTTGGGCGGCGACCCCGACTCGGCGACCTGCCAGTTCTTCATCAACGTCGTTGACAACGCCTTCCTCGATCGCCCTCAGAGTGACGGGGCGGCCTATGCCGTCTTCGGGCGCGTCGTGACGGGCATGGATGTGGTGGACAAAATCCGCAAAACGCCAACAGGGACCAAGGGCAGCTACAGCGACGTGCCCAGGACGCCCGTTGTGATCGAGAGTACCAAGACGCTGACCGATGCGCAGGCTAAGGCTGCGGGCGTCTGACCCTGGTGGCACGCCTTTGGAGGGACGTGCTACCGCCAGGGCATGTTGTCGATGAGGCGAACGGTTCCGACGCGGGCCGCGATCAGTGCACGCGATGGCTCGCCCGTGCGCGGCGCGAGGAGCGTGCTCGCATCGCGCACGACCGCGTATTCAGGAATCACACCCGCTTGTGCCAGCGCGTCACGCATGATTCGTTCGGCAACCTCCGGAATGGTGGCACCTTCGCACGCTCGAAGTGCGCGTGAGATCGCAGTGGCGCAGCCACGATCGCGTACTCCCAAGAACCGGTTCCGGCTGCTCATGGCCAGCCCGTCGCACTCGCGGAGTGTCGGCGAGGCGATGATGCGCGGGCCGACTGGCGCTCCCAAAGCCTGGGTGATGAGCTGAAGCTGCTGCCAGTCCTTCTCGCCAAAGACGGCGGCCGTGGGACGTACCAACTCAAAGAGTCGATGGACCACTTGCAGCACACCGGCAAAGTGCCCCGGCCTGCGTGAATCTTCCAGCCCCGGCAATGTGGCGACGGGTGGCAGCGGTGGGGTGCCGACGTTCGATGTGCCTCGCGGATAAATGTCGTCAACAGCAGGTACCCAGACTGCTGCCGCTCCAGCGTTCTGGCACAACGCGAGATCGGCTTCAAGAGTCTTGGGATAGCGGTTGAAATCCGCCGGGTCGTTGAACTGCGTCGGGTTGACGAAGATGCTGACGATGCAGGGCATGCCGGTTGTGGCCGCGTGACGGATGAGAGAGGCGTGCCCGTCGTGAAGTGCCCCCATCGTGGGCACAAACGCGACATGCCCGGTGTTGGCACGCCACCTTGCGAGATATGCCAGACTGTCAAGTCGCTCCATACGGAGATCGTTGGCGCGCCGCCGGGTATCATCCGCCATGCCCCCCCTCGCGGTCGTCGTCATCACGCACACCACCCGGCACCTTCGCCGCACGTTGCTGGGCGTCGCCTCGTCGTCGCGCAAGCCCGATCTCACCGTCGTGTCTTTCGACGGCGACGCCGCCGACCTCGAATCGTGTGCCCGTGACGCGGGCATCGAGTTTGGCCTCGAGCTTATTCTCGTTCTCAGACCCCACACGGGTCAGGCCCGTCCCGGGCAGGTCCGCAACAACGGTGCCCAGGCGGTCATCGACGCGGGGCTGCCCGACGAGACGCGGCTCGTGTTCTTCGACGGCGACTGCTGCCCCGCGCGCGATTGTCTCGCTGCACATGAGTCGATCGCGGCGGGCGGGGGCGCGGTCTCGGCGTTCTGCATTTATCTCACGCCCGAGCAGACCGAGGCATTTGACGAGAATGCGGTCCGCCGCGGCGACCCGCCAGCTCCGATCGGCGAAGATCAGTGGACGACACTGAGGCAGCGGCACGCTCGATATGACTGGGCGATCTTCTGGAGGCGCTTTGGGCTCGCCAAGTCGCACAAGCCCAAGATCGCGTCGGGCAATTTCTCCGTGCCGCTCGGGGCCTTTCGCGCCGTCAACGGGTTCGACACGCAGTACAACGGCTGGGGGGCAGAGGACGACGACATCGGCCGCCGGTTGTACGCGTCGGGCGTGCGCCCAGTCAACGGGGTGGCAAAGGCGATCACCTACCACCTGTGGCACCCGACGCGCAGACCCGGAGCGTGGCACGACAACGCCGGCGCACCGCGATTTGCCATGAAGCTGCCGGTTCGGTGCGAGCGGGGGCTGGTGAAACCGCTCGACCAGTCCGCGCCCAGGGTGTTGCGGTTGCCGGGGACACCAAATCACGCGAGCGTTTGAGGCGGCAATGATTGGGGCATGACGATTGCCGACCTTCTCGCGGTCTTTGGACGGTTTCACCCCGTGGTGCTGCACATGCCAATTGGGTTGCTCACAGCGGTGGCGATCCTTGAATCGCTGTCGCTCGCAAAGCCCAAATGGCAGTTGCGGCAGGCGATCGCGATCCTCGTGTGGGTGGCGGCGGCGAGCGGCGTGACGGCTGCGGTGACCGGTTTCATCCTGGGCGGTGAGAGCGGGTACAAGGGCGACACGGTCGATACGCACCGCATTCTCGGGATCATCGTGGGCTGCCTTTGCGTCGTTCTGGCCGTCGTTCATCAGGCGAGTCGCGGCGGTGCGAAGGGAGGCGTGCTGTGGGGCTACCGGGCACTCGTACTTGTAGCGATGGGCCTCTTGCTGCCTGCAGCGCACCTTGGCGGCACGATGTCGCATGGGGCCAACTTTCTCTGGGAGCCCATCACCAAGAAAAACGCTCCAAGTGGCGATCCCAACGCTCCGGCGAACGACTCCACGTTCACGATGGTGATCCAGCCGATCTTGAACGCCAAGTGCATCACCTGCCACGGCGAGGACAAGCAAAAAGGCGAGCTCGCCGTCGACAACACGACCGAATTGCTCAAGGGCGGCAAGGGCGGCCCGATCTTTGTCGCCGGTGACCCCGCGCGCAGTGCCATGATCGTGCGGCTCAGGCTCCCGATCAATGACGAGCACCACATGCCCCCCGACGAGAAGCCCCAGCCCACGGCCGAAGAGATCGGCGTGATCGAGGCGTGGATCCGCGCGGGCGCGACCGTCACGGGCAAGGTCGATCTGACGCCCGCAGGCGTTGAGCGTACCCCTTCCACCGAATCAACCCCCAAGCCGGCAAAGCCCAACGCCACCGTGGCCGCCGCCTCTCCCGCCGCGCTCGCGGCCTTGGAAACCGCGCTCGTCCACGTAAGCCCGATGTCGCCCGAGGACAATCTGCTGACCATCGACTTCGCGGCCTGTGCGGGCACGACCGACGATGCGATAGCGACGGGATTGCTCAAGGCTGTCGTGTTGCAGGCGGGCGATCTGTCCCTCGCAAGGACCAGGATCACCGACGCCGTGCTTGACACCGTGGCCCAGATGCCCAACCTGCGGCGGCTGGACCTGCGGGGCACCGAGATCACGGGTGAGGGGCTCGCCAAGCTGGCGACGCTCACCAAACTTCAAGACATCGTGGTGGCCAAGACCAAGCTCTCGCCCGCCGCCGCCAAGCCCCTCGCGGCGATACCCGGCCTTCGGCGTGTCTACGCGTGGATGTCGGGGCTGGAGAGCGACGGGATCGCGGCGCTGAAGGCGGCGCGGCCGGAGATGATCGTGGACTTTGGCGACACGACGGGTGGTGGGGCGGACAAGCCGCCCGAGCCCGAGCCTGCGTTCAAGTTCACGAGCGAGGCCCCGCCCCCCACAACCCCCACACCCGCCGCCGCCGCAGCGTCGTTGACCCCGATCAACACCGTTTGCCCGGTGTCGGGCGCGCCGCTGGATCCGAGATATTCGGTGGTGTACGAGGGCAAGGTGATCGGGTTCTGCTGCTCCAACTGCCCCAAGGAGTTCTGGGCCGACCCCGCCAAGTTTCTTGCGAAGCTGAAGTAGCGTGCGTTCGCGTTGCAGCTTTCTACGCGGCGATCCTCGCGGGCGGCGGGAAGAATTTTGTACGACTGGGTGCAAGAACCGGCCCCTTGCCGACATCTACGTGTATGAGCACGAGCCAAAGGGCGGGGGCTCGCTGAAGGCCGGTATACTTGAGGTGGGGCGGGGCGGGGAAGACTGGCTGCTCGTCCGCGACGCTGCGAGGGGAACATCGAAACAAGGCGTGTGCCTTGACCCGATCACAGCGGTGCCGGATGGCGGCAACATGGAGTTCGTGTATGACGACGCAGAATCATTCGTTGATCGGTGGTGGTGCGCGCAGGAATTGGACCACAGCATTGTCCGCGGCCGCGATGGCATTCGCAGTCGCCCCGGCGGCCACCGCGCAGGTGACGGTGCGGAGCGGGACCGCGGGCGATGCGGCGGGGCTGAACGCGGTGGTGAATCAGTTTCGCACCGACGTGAGCAACGGCGGCATCTTCAATGCCCCCGGGACCGAGCCGCCCGCACCGGGCGTGGGCCGCCGCGAGATCAACTGGGATGCGGCGGCCCTGGACGCGTTCGCATCGCCTGGGTTCATGCCCAACGACTTCTTCAGCCGCGTCTCCAAGCGCGGGGCGTTGTTCTCCACCTCGGGCGACGGGCTTGTGGTGAGCCGTCGCAACGCCGGGGGAGACCTCGCCGACCCGACGCTTCGTTTCGGCGACGCCAACGCCCAGTACAACACCGAGTTCCAGCCCTTCAGCCAGCAGCGGCTCTTTGGCGTCAAGGGCTCCACGGTCTTCGACACCACCTTCACGATCCCGACCTTTCCATCGGCGCGGGCGACGGTGAGCGGCTTTGGCGCGGTCTTCTGCGATGTGGACCTCGACAGCAGCACGCTGATGGAGTTCTTTGATCTCTCCGACCATCTCATCTTCAGCCAGAACGTCTCCAACCGTGACAAGGGGCTCTCGTTCCTGGGCGCGACCTTCACCGACGGCACGCAGATCGCCCGCGTCCGCATCACCGCGGGCAACGCGCTGCTGGGCCTGACCGACGGTTTCGACGTTGGGGGTGGGCGTTTCAATGATGTCGTGGTGATGGACGACTTCTTCTACGGCGAGCCCGTCCCCGCGCCGGGCACGGCGGTGGTTCTGGGCGTAGCCGCGACCTTCCTTCGCCGCCGCCGCTGAGCCTGAGTTCGGCTGCATAGGCCACGCGCAGCACCCCACCCGCCATCAAGCGATAGGGCCCAAGATCAGCGGTGATCTCGGGCCTTTTGTCGTGGCGTGTGGCTGGTGACCGCCAAGTCCCTTGCCGTGCCCCGGAAAGTCGCTTCGACTTCCGGGTCTTGGGTCAAGGGCCCGCTGCGGGCTTCTGCATCGCCCTCTCGATTGCCATGCGATTCCTCGCGTTTGACCTTGAGCCTGGCCGTCGATCTGGTACACTCGCGCCATGGCGTTCACGCTCGAAACGCAGGCCCGGCACGCTCCCGCCAACCGGCCAACACCCCAAGGCACCCGGAAGTCGAGGTGACTTCCCGGGCACGGCATCCCAGTGCGGCATCCCAGTGCGGCATCCCGGGCCTTCGGGCCACCTGTCGTTTGCCGGAACGGGCGCGATGTTGCCCATCTTGACGTACCCGCGCGGCCTTTCGCCCAAGTTCCGCGGAAAACACTGCCACACCCCACTTTGACTGTTCGGAGTGGTTGTCTTGCGGTAGACTCAAAGCCGGGCTGCACTCGGCCTGCCCTGTATGCGAGCGGTCAGACCCTGCTCCTTGCCGAGACATGAGGTCTCCACATGCTCCGACTGATTGCCCTCGTCGCCACGCTGCTGCTGGTCTGCGCACCACCCGCTCTGGCCCAGCGTTCGACACCGGCGCAGATACTCAACCCCTCGGGCGCGGCCGGCGAAGAGTTCGGCCGCTCCGTAGCCATCTTCGGCGACACCATGCTGATCGGGGCCACCGGCGACTCCGTGGGCGCCAACGCCAACCAGGGCAGGGCCTACATCTACCGCTGGACAGGTACGGGCTGGGCGTTGGAGGCGACCCTCACCGCCGCCGACGGCGCAGCGAATGACCTCTTCGGCACCGCTGTCGCCCTCTCCGCCGACACCGCCATCGTCGGAGCGACCCGCGACAACGTCGGCGCCAACCTCAACCAGGGCTCGGCCACCGTCTTCACACGCTCGGGTACAACGTGGACTCAGCAGGCCACGCTCACCGCCACCGGCGGCGCCGCCTCCGATTCGTTTGGCATTTCCGTCACCCTCTCCGGCGACACCGCCATCGTCGGGGCAAACTTCGACGACGTCGGTGCCAACGGCAACCAGGGCTCGGCCTACGTCTTCACCCGCTCGGGCACCACCTGGACCCAGCAGGCCCAGCTCAACTCCACGGGCGGAGCGGCCAACGACCAGTTCGGCTACTCCGTCGCCCTCTCCGTGGACACCGCCATCGTCGGGGCGTTCGCCGCCGATGTCGGCACCAACTTCAACCAGGGCTCGGCGTATGTCTTCGTCCGCTCGGGCACGATCTGGACCCAGCAGGCCCAGCTTACCGCCGCCGACGGCGCCGCCTCCGATTTGTTTGGCATTTCCGTCACCCTCTCCGGCGACACCGCCATCGTCGGGGGCAGCGGCGACGACATCGGTGTCGCCACCGATCGGGGCTCCGCCTACGTCTTCAACCGTTCGGGCACCAGGTGGACACAGCAGGCCCAGCTTCTGGCTGCGGACGGCGGCACATTCGACAATTTCGGAAACTCCGTATCGATCTCGGGCGACACGGTGGTCGTGGGCGCACCGAGCGACGACACCGGTACCAACACCCGGGGCTCTGCCTATACCTTCGACATCGCCTTCAACGACTTGTCGCTCGCCCACAACGACTCCATCGACACCGCCTTCCCCTTTCTGGCTGCGGCATTGGTCCCCGCTCAATCCGGCCAGCAGATCACCGCTATGGAGGGCGCGTGGCGCACGATCACCACCCTAGACACTACCGGTCGCTCCCTGACGCTTGCGGGCTACGGCGATATCCGCTGGCCTTCGTCCGCATCACTCACCCTCGGCGCCGCATCCACACTCACCGCCCCAACTGGAAGCGTGCTGGAGATCTTCGGCGCCCTCAACGCCGCTGGAACCAACACCGTCACCGCCGACTCCTTCTTCCTGGGCTCGCGTGCCGCGCTCAACACACAGATCGGCGCCGCCCTCACCATCACCACCCCCGTCGCCACGCTCGAGGGGCAGACGAACCTCGCCTCAGGCGCAACCCTCATCCTCTCCACCCCAGTGACGCACCTGGACTTCCACGCCAGCGTGCTCGCGCCGTTCGGGAGCAACGGCGTCATCTCGCGCGGCTCCTTCGACTGCGCCATCGACTCAAACGCCCGCTTCGACCTCTCCATCGCCACCCTGCAACTCGAAGGCACCGCCGCCGAGCAGACTCTCGAGGTCATGTCCACCGACATCGGCCCCGACGCCTCGGGCTTCGACCGCAACATCGCGGGGCACTACCCCATCGGGACACTCGAGCTCGGCCCCTCTCCCTCGACCATCCGCCTGGTCGACGCCCGCGACAACGACGGGCTCGGCCAGGCCGCCTGCGAAGCCCTTTACGTGGACACACTCCGCATCGACGCCGGCTCACACCTCATCAACACCTCTTGCCGCATCTATTACAACACCCTCATCAACAACGGCGCCGTCGACGTTCCCGCCAACCTGATCCGCATCGCCATGCTGTGCCCCGGCGACTTCAACAGCGACGGCGCTGTGGACTTCTTTGACTACGACGACTTTGTGACCTGCTTCGAGGGTGGAGCGTGCCCCCCCGGCAGAACCGCCGACTTCAACAACGACACCGCCATCGACTTCTTCGATTACGACGACTTCGTCGTCGCGTTCGAGGCCGGGTGCTAGGCCGCCAGCATGTGTCGAGTCCCCTTGCCGCCGCGACAAGCGGCCAAACGCGCGTAATTACCCCTCCAGGCCGTGAAAATAGGTTTGGAGTGGACCACGCTGTCTGGTAGACTGACCGTGCCTTGATCGACATCAGTCGGTTCCTTCATGGCAGCACGGGAAATTTCGCATGCACACATTGCGCA
The DNA here is from genome assembly GCA_043788295.1 of Phycisphaerales bacterium. Classification (GTDB taxonomy): domain Bacteria; phylum Planctomycetota; class Phycisphaerae; order Phycisphaerales; family UBA1924; genus UBA2396. The sequence goes on along the minus strand of JAYVUC010000049.1, from coordinate 8,337 downwards.
CGATGATTGGCGTCTCGATGGGGCTCATGGCTGCGGGCGTTGCCTGCGGGCAGGTCACGATCCAATCGGTGGGCCGAAACCTGCACGTGGGCGCGTGCACCCACGTCCCGGGCAGCGATGATCCCAATCACTGCGAGTCGTTCAACGATTCCAACGCCGCCGCAGGAAACTGGCTCGCCGCTCAGGGCTTCGGCTTTGGGAGATCAAACGACACCGGGTACGCTGGCTCCATCGCGCAGGGGTATCAGGAGAGCGAGGTCTTCGCCAACCGCTTCACCACCAGCATGCGCACCAACACGGACACCAACTCCAGCAGCAACTGCTCCTCAGAAGCTTCTGCCGCGACGAGCTTCCTCGTTCACTTCACAGTTATCGCGAGCTCTCGGGCGACGATCTCCTGCGGCATCGACAACGCCGGTGCCGCCGCCAGTGCCTCGCTCACGGGCCCAGCTGGCGTGCTCTTTGCCGCCTCGTCCTCCCAATCGGCGATCCTGACGCTGCCGCCGGGTGAATACGAATTCCGGACACAGATCTCCGCCTCTGGCGCATGCAGTGGCTCGTGCAGCCACGTCAACAGTGTTCTTTGTAACACCTACGTGCTCTTTGAGCCCGCCCCATGCCCCGCCGACTTCAACGGCGACACCGCCGTCGATTTCTTCGACTACGACGACTTCGTCACCTGCTTCGAGGGCGGCACCTGCCCCCCAGGAACTACCGCCGACTTCAACAACGACACCGCCGTCGATTTCTTCGACTACGACGACTTCGTCATGGCGTTTGAGGCCGGGTGCTGAGCAACTCCGTCTCGCCGTGTTTTTCGGTCGCAATCGTCGGCCCAAGGCTGCGCACGCCGCCCGCTTTCCGTATGTAGACCAGCCCCCCCCTAACAGCAAAAGTCGGGGACGGAACGTTCCCGGAAATCTCAACAATCTCGACCGATATCCGGCATTTGGGTGGTAATCCTGAGAACCTGTGGCATGTTTGGGACAATGCGACTCGTCACAGCCATCCCAGCCGCCACAGCCGCTCTCGCCGCAATCCTCGCGTTCTCGGCTGTTTCGGCGGCGAACGGGCAGTTCTACCTTGTGGGCAATACACCGGGGACGCAGGGGTCGCGTGCTTATGGCTTGTCGGCGGACGGCCGCGTCGCAACTGGGTTCAGCGAGGGCGAGAGTGTTCCCAATGTGGGGTTCAAGTGGACTGTGAACGAAGGCCGCACGGACTACTTCCCACAGGGCGGGTTCTCGGTTTCAGTCGGCCACGCGATTTCCGGGGACGGCACGACCATTGTTGGGACAGGCCTTGACACAGGGGGCCATGTGCGCGCGATGCGGTACACAGGCTCGGGAGCGTATCAGAATCTTGGCACTCTGGGTGGGTTGCCCAGCAGTGCCGCTTATGGCGTGAGCGGTGACGGGTCGGTCGTGGTTGGGGATGCATATGACAACCAATTTGGCATCAGCGTCTCGTTCCGCTGGACGCAGGCCGGCGGGATGCGGTTCTTTGGGACAGGGAGGCCCGGAGACACCTTCCTTCACGCGACCGGCGTGAGCCGTGATGGGGTGAGCGTTGTCGGATCGAGCGGGAACGGAAGCACAACCGTGGGATATGTCTGGACACAGGCGGCGGGGATGCATGTGCTTCAGGGGCTCGACGGGTCCACTATCGCGCAAGCGGCCGCCGTGAACAACATCGGTACCATCGTGGTGGGTAACTATCTCATCGCGGGCACCAACAGGGCGAGAGCGGCGGTGTGGCGCGACGGCCTGACGATCGATCTTGGTGTAGAAGCGGGGATGTACGCGTCGTACGCGAACGCGGTCAGCGATGATGGCTCGGTGGTCGCTGGGCAAGCCAGGATGACCGATTTTTCGGATCGTGCCTGTGTCTGGACACCATCGACGGGCATGACGCTGCTGAGCACGTATCTGGCTGACAACGGCGTTGCGTTTCCGGCCGATTTTGTTTTTACACAGTGCAGCAGTGTTTCAGCGGATGGCCGAACATTTGCTGGTACAGGCGGCTTCTCAGGGGGCACAACATCTTTTGGTTACGTGGTGACTATTCCGTCCTCATCCGGCATCGCGGTATTTGCCGCAGCCGCAATCATCTACACGCCTCGTCGGCGTCAATTCCAGTTCTGATTACTCGTGCGGTGTCGGCAAACAAGGAGTGGCTCGCGATGTTCAGGAATATTCTCGGTCGTGCGCTTGTGACCGGCCTGGCGTCGTCAAGCTTGGGCCAGACCACGTCGTCGGTCGCCACACCGACGCCCTACATGTGGGCACCGTACATGTCAACGCCCGCGATGTCGCCGACATCGTGGTCCGACCCGTCGAGCTCCATCCGCAACCTCGTCCCGATGATCCACGTTGACGCCGGAGGCCAGCTTCAGCTCATCGCCGACCCAACACCACCCACCTTTGACGCGGACACTCATCCATACGACGCCGGCAGGTTCGCAGCTCAGCAGGCGATGAAGATTCGTGACACAGCGATCAATGGCGCCTACCCGGCCCCACAGCCCTTCAAGGTCTGCCTGATGCTCAAGAACATCGGGCGAACTGACAGCAACGCGTTCGCAACGAGCTACTTTCGAGTCGCCGATGCGGTGCCAGAGCCCCAACCGAATGGCTTTCAATGGCCAGACGTGGACGACGCAGTCACGAAGCACGCGTACCTCCACCCCTTCCTGACCAACGCGGGCTCGTCATCCCCAATCAAGGCTTGGGTCGCCAGCTTCGTGGCGGGGTACAAGGCCGAGGCTGCGGCTATCGGTGCGCCGTCACCGGATGCCGTGTATCTGGATTGCGAGGCGGACATCGTGCGAGGGACCGGCAGGAACCCGGTCTATTTTCTCGAAGAGCTTGCGAGAAGGCCGGCCTACTGGAACGCGCATATTCCCGGCCAGGACCAATCGAAGACAATGGCGGACCTGTATCAGGAGCAGGCGATGGCGCGCCAGTGGGTGCAGAACAATGTGGACCATCCGATCGGCATTCTGACCCAGCTCGTCCACGGTGGCAACTGCATCGACATTGAAAAGAACCGGGAAGTCATGCAGTGGTGGATTTCCGTCGTCCAGGGCGCGCGTGATGCCGTGCTCGCCAACGCGGTGTACACCGTGGTGAAAGCTGTCGATTCGGCCCATCCCCAGTGGCAGAACATCAAATGCGGGAACTACGACGACGTGCGAACCGATGGCGTGAACGAGACGACCAGTTGGTTCCTCGATCGCTCCAACCTCGTCTCGGGCTCACCCGAGCTGTATCCATTTGCAATCACGAACCAGAACCCCTACCAGCGTCCGACGCCGATCCTTTCGCAGACACTCCCGCGCTGCGACGACGATCGCAGCACCGGCGGCGTGCTGTACCGGCTCGACAACGGTCGCCGCTGGCTGGGCGTGAACAAGAAGGCGAGCGGGCAGATCGACGCGCCGATCCTGTACGAGTTGTTGCCCTTGGCACTGAACGGGTACCAGTATACGAATCCAGAGCTGCCGGAATCGTTTTGGTACACCGTCCCCGGGTTCAGGCAGAAGTACGCGTACGCGCAGCCGTTTGGACGGTTGGAAACCGAGTGGGAGACGGTGCTGCGGATGTCGCGACACAAGGTCGAGTCGATCATCAATTCGTTCCCGGCAACCGGTACGACGGGCCAGCACAGCGATCGGCTCTCGCCGTGGGTGCAGATGCCGTGGACGAACTTTGCAAATGTTGACCAGCAGGCGCCGGGCGATTTCCGATCAATGGCTGATATCCTCGCGATGACGGCGATGCTCCGCGCAAAGAACGTGCCGGAGATCCAGTACTTCACGACGTTTGAGCCGACCAATGGAGATTACACCGACCTGGACACAGCCTGGCAGCAGACATCCGAGGTGATTCGGCAGGTGTACGCGACGCGTGTGAAGACGTACACGTTGACGCCGTCGGTGCTGCAGACCCAAACCCCCGACAAGCTGGAGTACACACTGCGGGATTCTGGCGGAGCCCTGAGCACGGTGGATGTGTCGGGCTCGATCGGGAGCTTCAACACGACTGAGGCTTTGCCCTCGGCCAGGTACCAGGAGCTTCTCGTCGATTTCAAGTGGGTACCGGGGCCTGGCGATGGATTGCTGGGTCGCCCAGGCGCGCTGCTTGACAGCCGCGTGAACAGCCTGCGGATCAACATTGAGTACGAAACGAATCAGGCGGACACCTATGGCGAGGTGTACGTGTTGAGGCGCAACAACCCACCGACACAGCCGTCGGTGTGGGTGCGGGCGTACACGATCGAGAGCACTCCCTCTCCGAGATTCGCGTGCAATCCGGCAACGAATTTCGGCGGCAAGTACACGAACCGCGTGACAGTCGCCGTCAAGACAAACGATACGGGCACCGTGCCCGACACGGTCATCTGGAACGATCTGGACGGGATATGGAAGACCCGGGTCAAGATTCGCCAGTCCAACGCCGTCATCTCTGCGCTTGTCACAAAGTATGATCTCGTGCAGCTCTACCCCGACTACATTCCCCCAGTGTTGCAGCAGGAGGTATTTGCTGTCGCCGACTTGAACATGGACGGCGTAGTCGATGCCAACGACCTCGTGCAGTTCATCGAGGCGTACATCGAAGAAGCCCCCTCCGCCGATCTGAACATGAACAACTCAGTCGACCTCGACGACCTGGACACGTTCCTCAACGCGATGTGACGATCGGGTTTGGCTTGGCGGGCCGCACCCCACGAGCCCACCTCACCCCGCGCCGCCGGCCTGCCCAACAAGGCACACCGGTGGCGCTTTTGCCTTGGCTCGCGGTCGGACAATGGACTTGCCTTCAACGCCGACACGGCCATCGACTTCTTTGACTACGACGAGTTTGTCAGGGCCTTCGAGACGCCGTGCTGAGGCCGGAAAGTTTCCCTTGTATGAAGGTGGCTTTCGGATAGACTGCGCGTGCGGGTGTTGGCCCAGCGCCTTCCTACCCCCGTCGCTCGCACGTCTTTCACGGAGGTTGCTCATGCTCACATCATCTCGTCCCGCCGTCCGTCCCCTCGCCCTCTGCAACGCAGCCCTCGCTACTGCCGCGATGCTCCCCCTCGCCGCTTTCGCCCAGTCCCACGACCCCCACGACCGCGGCGAACGCCCCAGCGATCCACCGGCAGCCCCCGCAACCATGCTCGGCGAGCCCGGGCTCTGGCCACGCTCCTTCCCGCCCACAGCCCAGGCCAACGTCGGTGCGGGCGGACTCAACATCATCGGCGACGCCGCCAACGAGCCCTCCATCGCCGTCGACCCAGCCAACGGCCTGCGCATCGTCGTCGGCTGGAGGCAGTTCGACAACGCCGCCTCCAACTTCCGCCAGGCTGGCTACGCCTACTCGCGCGACGGGGGCCGCACCTTCACCAAGGGCACCCTTAACCCCGGCGTCTTCCGCTCTGACCCAGTCCTCCGCTGGGGGCCCGACGGCACCATCCACTACTACAGCCTCACCACCTTCCGCGGGCCATACACCTGCGACATGTTCCGCTCCCGCGATGGCGGGCAAACCTGGCTCGCCCCCGTCTACGCGCGCGGCGGCGACAAAAATTGGTTCACCATCGCCAGCAACGGCGGCGCGGGCACCGGCAATCTCTACGCCCACTGGACCAGTTACTACACCTGCTGCAACGGGTTCATGTCCACACGCTCTACCGACGCTGGCGGCACCTTCCCCGACCTCTTCAACGTTCCCGTCGTCCCCTTCTGGGGCACCAGCACCGTCGGGCCCGACGGCGAGCTTTACGTCTGCGGCAACAACAACGCCGACCAGTTCACCGTCTCCCGCTCCAACGACGCCAAGCTCAATCTTCCCGCCGTCACCTTCCCCACCACCGTGAACGGGATCATCATGGGCGGCGGGCAGAGCGGCTTCGACGGTGCAAGCCCCAACCCCGGCGGTCTGCTCGGCCAGGCTTGGATCGATGTCGATCGCTCCACAGGCCCGCGCCGCGGCTGGGTTTACATGCTCAGCTCCGTCGGCTATCAGGGCTCCGACCCGCTCGACGTCATGATGGTCAGGTCCACCGACGGAGGACAGACCTGGTCCACCGCCATCAAGGTTAACAACGAGCCCGCCGGTGCCAACGCATGGCAGTGGTTCGGCACCATGGGTGTCTCGCCCACAGGCCGCATCGACGTCATCTACAACGACACGCTCGGCACCATCGACGCCCACCACAGCGGCACCAAATACACCGCGTCATACGACGGCGGCACCACCTGGACACCCGGAGCCCCCATCGGACCCGTCTGGGATTCCTGGATCGGCTGGCCCAACCAGCAAAAGATCGGCGATTACTACGATATCGCCTCCGACGACCTGGGTTGTTATGTCGTCTACTCCGCAACTTACAACGGCGAGCAGAACGTCTACGTCGCTCGCATCGGGCCTTACGACTGCAACCACAACGGCGTCGACGACGCTATCGACATCTCAGCCCACACCAGCCGCGACTGCAACGCCAACGGCATCCCCGACGAGTGCGAGATCGCCGCCGGCACCCTCGCCGACACCAACCACAACGGTATCGCCGACATCTGCCCCTGCCCCGCCGACTTCAACGGCGACACCGCCGTCGATTTCTTCGACTACGACGCCTTTGTCGTGTGTTTCCAGGGCGGCGCATGCCCCCCCGGCAAGACCGCCGACTTCAACAACGATACCGCCATCGACTTCTTCGACTACGACGACTTCGTCGTGGCGTTCGAGGCAGGGTGCTGAGGGGAAAGGCACTTGGCACTCCAAATGCCGTGTGCCACGACTCGCCACTTGGGCGCGACGTGCGTGAGGGTCGGGCGACGCGCACCGATCGCTCATCCCACAGATACGGATGACCGTCTGCGGGTGCGACTACGCCAAGCGCGCTTTGTGAACCGAATCCGTACGAGTGCCGGATATCGGCCCTCAGCCTTCATCTCTTGATCGCATTGCCACGTGCGCCCTGTTCAATGGAATCCAACATCGCGTCGCACTCCTGGGCGGCGTTGCGGCTCACAGTTGAGGCGTGCAGGATCGCACCGGCGGCAGTCAACAACTCCCGTGCGTCCTGGGTTCGGCCTTGCCGGATGCGCACTCGAGATAAATCCAGCATGGCCTTGGCCGCAACCGCATCGGACGCGCCGTGAATCAGTTTGCACCTCTCCAACGCGGTGGTGAGCATCGCATCGGCCTCTTCGACCCTGCCCTGGGCGAGTTGCGCCAGGCCAAGCGTCCTCCTGGTGTCCAGAGCGTGCGGGTCGCCAGCACCGAATTGCTCGAGCTGCGAGCGCAGCGCCTCATCGGCCATCTGCGCCGCCTGATCCTTGTGCCCCAGGGCCAGATGGGCATGCGCAATGACGCTCTTGGTCAGGAGCGTGTCGGAGTGCTCCGTGCCCAGGATGCGAGCTCGGTCCGCATACACCGGTTCGAGCAACGCGATCGCGTCCGCGTGCTTGTCCAGGTCCACGAGCAGGCCGCCAAGGTTGTGGGCGATGCCCATCGTCGCCGGATGGTCCTTGCCATACGTCGACTGCAAACCATTCCACGAACGCCGATACTCTTCTTCGGCCTCGCCCATGCGCCACATAAGTTGGTGGACCAGTGCCAGATTGCACAGGACCTGCAAAGACTGGGGATCATCTGCGGGCGCGGCCCCTGATCCCGTCCCAAGGCACTCGCGGTAGATATCTTCGGCCCGAGCGAGGTTCCCCATGTCCAGGTGGGCGTTGGCAAGGTTGTTCATCGAACTTCTTGTTTCGGGGCTCGCCCGGCCCAGCAACACCACCCGGCCCGCGACACACCGCTCCAGCACCTCGACGGCGCGGTCGTTCCGGAGCGTCTTGATATACAGAATGCCCAGGGAGTTCATCGCGGAGAGGGTGCCACTGTCTTGTTCACCGCGTAGTCCCCGGTAGACCTCGCAAGCTCGGACCAGGTGCGGCTCGGCCTTGGCGTACTCGCCCAACTCCTGATATACCGTCCCGATCGTCTGACGAACCGCGGCTTCCACCTCCGGATCGTTCAGCAGCGAGCCCGCGTCCAGCTTCGCCGCGGCCGTGTCCACCGCCTGACGAATAGTGACCTCCTTGCCGCGCGCCCGATCGGGCTTCGCCGCACCGAGGATGTCGTGGTTGAGGAACTCGCTGACCGCCTGTGCGATGCGGGCCTGCGTCTGGGCCGCCCGGCGCGATCTGTTCTCGCGCAGCGCCAATGTGGCCGATACCGCCACGCCCGCCGCCAGCACGACAAACACCACGGCGATTCCTCCGACGACCGCCCGATTTCGCCTCGCAAACTTGCGCAACTGATACGCGGCGCTTGCCGGCCGGGCGCG
>JAYVUC010000048.1:0-6444 GCA_043788295.1 Phycisphaerales bacterium | reverse complement strand
CCCACCGCCCCACACCGCCCCACACCGCCCCACACCGACACGCACCGACACGCTTCTTCCTCAGCGGCCTTCTCTTGCCTCTCTGATCCCTCTGCGTTCCCTCCTCACAGCGATATTGGACGAATGTGTCCGCGACCCCTACAACACCGGGCATGACGCAACCAACTCCACTTCCCCCACGCCCCCCACGCCCGCGCTTTCGCAAGATTCTGCTCAAGCTCTCGGGCGAGGCTTTCTGTCGCGCGGGGGCGTTTGGGATCGACTCTGAGGAACTGGGTGTGATCGCGGGTGAGATCAAGGCTGCGCTCGAGCCGGGGGAACTGGGGCCGGTCCAGCTCGCGATCGTCGTGGGCGGGGGGAACATGATCCGCGGGGCGACCTTGGCGGCGTCGGGCGACATTCCGCAGGCGACGGCGGACTACATGGGGATGCTCGGGACGGTGATGAACGCGCTGGCACTGAAGGAAAAGCTCAGACGGGTCGGTGTTCCGTGCCGCGTGCAGTCGGCGATTGAGATCCGGGCGGTGGCCGAGCCGTTCATCCGGGGCCGGGCCTTGCGGCACATGGAAAAGGGGCGTGTGGTGATCCTGGCGGCGGGGACGGGCAACCCGTTCTTCACGACCGACACGTGCGCCGCGCTGCGGGCGACGGAGCTTGGGTGCGACGTGCTGCTGAAGGCGACCAAGGTGGACGGGGTGTACACGGCCGACCCGAAGAAGGATCCAACCGCGACACGGTACGACACGGTGACGTACGCCGAGGCAATCTCCAGGAATCTGAAGGTGATGGACACCGCGGCGTTTGCGATGTGCCAGGAGCACAACATCCCCATCATCATCTTTGACTTCAAGAAGTCCGGCAACATAGCCCGAGTGGTGCGGGGCGAGGCGATCGGGACGCTGGTGCGGGCCTGAGCGTGCGCACCAATGGCTGACGAAGAGGGCCGCGATCTGCTATCCTGTTTGAGTCAACTGTCAGTCGATGACCCCGCACGGAGCCCCTCCCATGAGCGCTGATCCCGACACCATTCTCCTTCAGGCCGAAGAGGTGATGGAGAAGTCCCTGAAGCACCTCGAGCACGAGTTCAAGGGCATCCGCACCGGGCGAGCAACGCCCGACCTCATCAACTTCCTGAAAGTTGATTACTACGGGGCGCAGACGGAGATCAAGGCGCTGGCGGCGATCAGCATCGCCGAGGGGACGCAGCTGATCGTCAAGCCCTTCGATACCGGGGCTCTGGGGCCCATCAAGCAGGCGGTGGAGGCGGCGCAGCTCGGGTTCAACCCAATCAGCGAGGGCAAGCAATTGCGGATCATCGTGCCGGCGCTGTCGTCGGAGCGGCGGCAGCAGTTTGCGACGCGCGTGAAGAAGTTTGGCGAGGAGCAGAAGATCGCTATCCGCAACGTTCGGCGGGACGCCAACAAGCACGCCGACGCCCTCAAGACGAGCAAGGGCCAGAACTTTGCCGAGGACGACATCGACACGCTCAAGGAAGAGATCCAAAAGCTCCTCAAGCAGTACGAGGAGAAGGTGGACAAGGCGGTGGAGTCCAAGACCAAGGAAATCATGGCGGTCTGATCGCTGAACGGCGAGGCGTGAACCCATGAGCTTTGACGACCACAAGCCCGCGCGCTTCGAGCCCGCATCGCCGGCGGGGGCGGCGGGCGGCCCGATCCCCATCGAGCCCGAGGCGCTGCCATCAAATCTGCACACCGAGTGCCCCGAGTGCCTGCGACCGATACTGCCGGGAAGTTCTATCTGCATCGGGTGCGGGCACGACCTCCGCGCCGCGGCGACAAAGACCCACGCCGAGCACGCCGAGCACGCCGACGCGACTGCCGACGTGGCCAAGCCCTGTCCTCACTGCGGGTACGACCTGCGGGGTCTGCGGGCGATGCGGTGCCCGGAGTGCGGCAAGGCGATCACGTCCGCGAGCGGCCTCAAACGTCCCTGGAGCCGCAGGCTGCGCGACGAGCAACTCGCCAGGGACTTGCAGCGGATCGACTACCTCAGGCCGCTGATCATGATCCCTGCGGCGGCGTTTGTGATGACGGTGGGTGTCGCGCTCATCGAGAAGTCCTGGGAAGATCTCGCGCGGCTCTGGATCACGCTCATCGGCGGGTGGATCGTGGGCATCGTCGTCTATCTCGCTTACGGGCTGATCTGGCTGGGGTTTGACAGCCCGTGGAAACTGCTCGTGCTGCGCATCGGGGCGGTCTACTTCTGCACCGAGGCGCTGGTGCTGGGCCAGGGGACGATCCTGTTCACGCCTCCGGTGCTCATCGTGTCGCTCGTCTGCTACGGGGCTTTGCTGTGGGACCAGTTCGACCTCGACACGCACGACTGCGCGATCCTCTCGATCCTGACACTTGGAGTGCAAACCGGCATCCGCCTGTGGATCGCGGCATATGTTGAGCAATAGCGAGACCGCCGAGCCCGAGAACATGACCCGATCGGGGGTGGTTTGAGTGAACTCAATTGACCGGACGCAGCTTGGGCCTTAGCCTCCCTCGTCCACACCGCTGCTTTCTGTCGCATTTGAGCGTTGGAGCGGGCGTCGAGGACGGGCATACTCGTGGGTTGGAGGATTTGCGATGTTGACACGTCTGTTCGCCGCGTCGCTCTCGTTTTTCGCCATTGCATCCGCGGGACTGGTCGTGGTCCCGACGACGGCACTTGCTCAAACTCCACTGGGAACAGGCTTCACGTATGAGGGACGCCTCGACTCGGCAGGATCGCCATTTGGTGGCAACGCCGACCTTCGCTTTCGGCTCTATTCGGCCTCGACGGCGGGAACGCAAGTTGGTAGCACCCTGCAACTCACGGGAACAGCTGTTTCGGGCGGGCTCTTCACGGCGTTGCTCGATTTCGGCGGGGCAGCCTGGGAAGGGAGCGAGCGCTGGCTTGAGATCGACGTTCGCTCGGGCGGTGCGCCGAGCTACACAACGCTCGCGCCTCGCCAGCGGGTGTCTGCAACTCCTTACGCACTGTTCGCGCTCAACAGCCAACCCGGCCCGACTGGGCCGCAGGGGCCACAAGGTCCGCAGGGGCCCACTGGGCTGACAGGTCCGCAAGGTGCGACGGGCGCACAGGGCGCGCAAGGGCCCCAGGGACTGACCGGCGCACAAGGGGCTCAGGGCGTTCAAGGACCGCAAGGTGCGACGGGCGCAACGGGTCCGACGGGCCTGACGGGTCCGCAGGGGCCACAAGGTGTAACTGGCGCGACGGGCCTGACTGGCCCACAAGGACCTCAGGGGCCACAAGGGCCCGACGGCCCGGCGGGGGCGTCGCCTTTCTCGCTGAACGGGTTGAACGCGGTGTACACCGCTGGCAATGTCGGGATCGGACTCGCCGCGCCCAATCAGAAGCTGTCGGTCGCGGGGATGATCGAGAGCACCGTGGGCGGGATCAAGTTCCCCGACGGGTCGGTGCAGACGATCGCCTCCAGCGCGGGCGGTGGTGTTCGCAACCACAAGCAGATCGCGCTGCTCAAGTGGTATGAGGCCAACCAGAACGCGGCCTTTGCGACGGCGGTCGGTCCGCTGGGCATGGCGTTCGACGGCGACTACATCTGGATCGCCAACTACGGGGCCAACTCGGTCTCCAAGGTGCGTCCCAGTGATGGGGTGATCGTCGGAACGTTTGGCGTTGGGGTCAATCCCGTGGGGATCGCGTGTGACGGGGTGAGCGTGTGGGTCATCAATTACAACTCCAACAGCGTGACGCGCCTTCGGCTCAGCGACGGCGCGTCGTTCGGAAACTATCTGACGGGAACGAACCCATACGCGATCGCGTTTGACGGCACCAACATCTGGATCACCAATTTCGGCTCGAACAATGTGACCAAATTGCGGGCCGCCACCGCCTCGCTCGTCGGGACGTACGCGACAGGCGTGGGGCCCGACGGGATCGCGTTCGACGGGGTCCACATGTGGATCGCCAACAGCACGGCGAACACAGTGACCAAGATGCGGGCAAGCGACGGGGCGGTCGTCGGCACTTTCCCCACAGGCACGACGCCCCGCAGCGTCGCGTATGATGGCACCAATGTCTGGATCGCCAATGGCGCCAGCAGCAATGTGACCAAGTTGCTCGCGGCCGACGGGTCGAGCGTGGGCACCTATGCGACCGGAACCAATGCTTTCGGGCTTGCTTTCGACGGGTCGAACATGTGGATCACGTGCATCGACTCCAACAACGTCACCAAGCTCCGTGCGAGCGACGGCGGGCTGATCGGCACCTATCCCACCGGCACTGGCCCGCGCGGGATCGTGTTCGACGGCGCGAATATCTGGACGGCGAACTACGGCACCAACACCACCAACAAGTTCTGATCGCCGCTGATTGCGGCCCTAATGGGCGCGATAGATCGCGAACGTCTTGATTCTTGGCTCCGCGGCCGACTCGGTGATGCGCAGGCGAACTTCGGTCACGGTCGCGGCGTCGAAGCGTTCGATGCGCTTGTGCCCGATCGCCGTGCCCTGGGCAAGCACCTTCCACGTCCCATCCACACGGCCCTCGACAACGTACGCTCGAACCCGCTCGCCGAACTCAATATCTTCGGCGATCACGACACGGTCGATCGAGGTCGCCGCCGATGGCATCACGCGATGCTCGGCACCCGATCCCGACACATCGCCCACTGGCGTGCCGTAACGCAGCTTGATCTCTGCGCCAAACTCCGCCGATCGCTTCACATCGGCGTCGGGAATGAGCCCCGAGCGATCGGGCGTGTTGTTGAGCAGGAGCACGCCGCCGCGGCCCACCGATTGCTCGTACATCTCCATGAGCTTGGGCAGCGTCTTGAGCGTCTTCTCGTTGTTTGTTTTCCAGAACCAAGTCGAACGGATGCGAGCGTCGCACTCGTTTGGAAGCCAACGGCTGCCCTTGGGGTCGCCGTCGTCGCCCACGTAATCCCCCCACTTCCTGCCGGCCTTGGGGAAGGGCACCGCGTTCCAGCCGGGGTACGGCGCGACGCCCTCCTCGTTGCCAACCCAGCGGATGCTCGCCTGGGGGCCCTGAAAGACGACGGCGTGCGGCGCGTGGCTGGCGAGAATGTCGCCCACGTCGAACACCAGGCTGCCATCGAACCACACTTCCATCATCTCGCCGTAGTGAGAGAGAACCTCGGTGAGCTGCTCGCGGAAAAGCTTCTCGTAGTCGGCCTGCTTGGCCGGGTCGTCGGCCTTTCCACCCACGCCAACGCCGTGCACTCGATCCTGTGGCGAGAGATACACACCCAGCTTCATGTCGTGCTTCTTGCACGACGCGGCGAGATCGGCGAGCACATCGCCCTTGCCGCCGCGCCACGGCGAGCTGGCGACCCCGTGGTCGGTGGTCTTGGTCTGCCACCAGCAGAAGCCGCCCTCGTGCTTGGCGACAAAGACGATGTAGCGAGCACCCATGGACTGGGCGACCTTGACCCATTGGTCGGTGTCGAGCTTGTCGGGATGGATGCTGGAGGGTTTGGTCGCGAGGTTGTCGGTCTCGGTGTCCTGCCAGGTCTGCGGGGCCATGTGGATGAACATGCCGACCTCGAGGTCGGCCCACATCAGTTGGGCGGGCGATGGCACGGCAAGCCCTTCTCGCGTTGGCGCGAGAAGGGGCGGGAACACCGGTGGATCAGCCAGAGCCCGTGAACCCGTCGGCAGGAGCAATGCGAGCAGGATCATCGCGCGGCAAGAGTGTTTCATGCCGTCGAGTGTACCGCAAGACGAGCTGCCGCGAAAGGCGGAAGACCCCGTGCGCTCAGCAGGGCGACTCGAACGCGACGACGAACTCGTCGTAGTCGAAGAAGTCGACCGAAGTGTCCCGGTTGAAGTCGGCCCTGGGGTCGCCGGCCTCGAACGCGACCACAAACTGGTCGTAGTCGAAGAAGTCGACAACACCGTCGCAGTTGAAATCACCCGCACAGACCATCAAGGTCATACCGGTCGAGGTGACGCTCCCGCACCCGTTGGTGACGACGCAGTTGTAGTTGGTGCCCGCGTCGGTCGGGCCGGCGGGGTTGATGGTGAGAGTCGAAGTGCTCACGCCGCCGAACTCACCCGCGTTGGTGAGATTGGTCGTGCCGCGGCGCCACTGGTAGGTGAGCGGGCCGATTCCGCCCGCTGTGACGCTCATCGACGCCGATCCACCAGGGCATGTGGTGAAAGAGGTCAGGCCCGGGGTGATGAAGGGAGCATTGAGGCAGAACGGGTCTGAGCTGATGCCGTTGGCCGACACGACGATCGTGTACAGGCCCGGGGGCATGGCGGGAACGGTGAACTCGGTGGAGACGACCAGCGGCCCGGTCGCAATGCCCGTGTTGCTCCAGTTGAAGGTCCGCGCGTAGTAGACGTTTGTGCCGCTGCTGTTGATGACGCGAACGATTGGGTAGTTGGTGTTCATCTGCAGGTCATCGCCGTAGGTCGCCCCCTGAGAGATGCCGTTGAGCTGCGTGCC
>JAYVUC010000047.1:0-20142 GCA_043788295.1 Phycisphaerales bacterium | reverse complement strand
TGCGGCGGCAGCAAGCCCAGGCTGCCCCGTGACCAGGAAGCCACTCCCTGGCCAATCGGGCGTTCGACGACTACCAGCATCTGCTCGACGCCGGAGCAGTTGCCTGGCAGCAACTCACCCCCGAGACCATCCGCTCGGTCTGCGGCTGCCCATATCTCACGCCTGCGATAGAGGGATGATCCGTATCACGCCCACGTTCGCCGGCCAGCGAGCGAGCCGCGGAAGGTGTGCTCAAGCCTGCGCACCGCCGATTCTTCAGGATCGACCTTCAGTGGGATGATGAGGCTGAACATGGAGCCGCGTCCGCCCCCGCCCGTCTCGCTGACAAGCTGAATCTCGCCCTGGAGGATCGCCGCGAGCTCCTTGCAGATCGCAAGCCCAAGCCCCGTGCCCGCGTGCTCGCGCGTGTGCCCGCGGCTGAGCTGATAGAACTTCTCAAAGACCTTCTCGTGCTGCTCGGGCGGAATGCCCGGGCCCGTGTCGATGACGCTCACGCGGATGCGCTCGTCCACGCCGCCACCGGGGACGCTGCCCGAGAGTTTCTCGGCCCGAAGCGTGACCTGCTCGGCCTGCCCGCTCTTTGCCGGGCTCTCGGTGAACTTCACCGCGTTTGACAGGAAATTGAAGATGATCTGCTGGAACTTCTTCACGTCGGTCTCGATCAGCGGCAGATCGTCCGCCACCTCAAGCTTGAGGGGCAGCCCCTTCTTGTCCGCGAGCGGCGAAATAAGGCCCAGAAGCCCCTCGCACACGTTGTGCACGTTCATCCGCTCGACATGAAGGTCGAGCCGCCCCGACTCGATCTTCGCCATCTCGAGCAGGTCGTTGATCATCTCCAGCAGGCCCTTCGCCGCGGTGTGGATGTTCTCAAGATATCGAAGCCGTCTTGCCACGCCCGGCGGCACCTCCGTCAGCCCCGCAGCCTCCGCCCTCGCGCCCTCCACCAGCAGATCGGCGAACCCGATGATCGCGTTAAGCGGCGTCCGCAGCTCGTGGCTCACGTTGGCGAGAAAGTCGCCCTTGATCTTCGCAGCCTCGAAGAGTGTCGTGTTCATCTCCGATAGCTCGGTCAGCTTCAAGTCCAGCGCACGATTGATCGCCCGAAGCTGATCCTGCGTCCCCGAAAGATCGGTCAGCATCAGATTGAACGTGTCGGCAAGCTCCTCGAACTCGTCACCCGTGCGGATTTCCGATCGGATCGCCAGATCGCCTTCTCGCACACGCTCAGCCGTCACGCGAAGGGCGTGTACAGGGCTCAGCACGAGCTTGTGAACGATGAAGTAGAAAAGCACGATCGCAATCGCCATCACGAACATGCCCGCCGAGAGCAGATACCCCGAGTTCACCAGCAGCAATGCCGCCGCCTCAACACTGCGACGATCCAGCAGGATCACGCCCCTGAGCGTGCCCGCGTCCTCCGCGCCAAAGCCGGCCCGCACAGCCTTCGCGTACCGATACTCACGCTGTGTCCCGATCCAACTCGACGCCTGATAGTCCTCCAGCGTCGGATCGCCCGTGAGCGAATCGACCGCGTTTTTCAAGAAGGCGTCTCGAGCCGCAAGAACCCGCACCTGATCAACCGTCAGTCGCGCCGCCTCGACTCCGGCTAGGTTCCGCGGCACACCCATCGCGCCGCCAACGCCTGTGGGAGTTGCCGCGTCGTCCGGCACCTCGCGCTTCTCGACTGATTCCCACCCCGCCACCATCGCCCGCGAGACGTCGAGCTGCCCCGCATCAACCAGCGTGCTCATGCGAAGCCATGGCACACTCATCGCCACCAGCACGACAAGCACCACAGCCCCTCCAAAGAGCAGCAAACACTTGTTCGCAAGCGAAATCCCTCGCCACATGCCCACAGCATATCAGTGCCCGACGCGCCAGCGAGTGAAGGCCCCGGGCCGCCCGATGCGTCCCTGCTTGCCAACGCCCCAGTCCATATTGTTCACGCATGACCTCAATCAACTCCAACACCGCCGCCGAACCCCTTGGCCCATACGCCCACGCACGCCGCGCCGGCAACCTGCTCTTCCTCTCGGGCATCGGCCCGCGAAAGCGGGGAAGCCTGGACATCCCCGGCGCGGTGCTGGACGCCACGGGCAATCTCGCCGACTACTCCATCGAGGCCGAGATGTGCTCGTGCTTCGAGAACATCCGCCTGATTCTCGAAGAGGCCGGCAGCCGCTGGGAGAACATCGTCGATGTGGCCGTGTACCTCACCGACATGAAACGCGACTGGAAAGACTACAACCGCGTCTACGCCGAGTTCTTCCGCCCGCCCAACCTACCCACACGGACAACCGTGGAAGTCTCCGCCCTCCCCACCGGCGGCAACACACCCATCCACTTCGAGATCAAGGTCATCGCGGCAGTCTAACGGTGCCCGTGGTGCGGAGCGAGACTTGCTGCGACCCAACGTTCGCTTCCAACCAGACCGTTTCCCCTTCCCAGTTCCCTGAGTATCATCCCACCGATGGATCGCCTTTTGCCAATCTCTTTCCCAACTCAAACCATCGCTGAGTTTTGCCGACGACACCACATCAGTCGTTTGTCACTCTTTGGGTCTGCTCTCCGAGACGATTTTTCCTCCCAGAGCGACATCGACATCCTCGTAGAGTTTGAGCATGGCAAGGCACCTGGCCTCGCGTTCTTCGGCATGCAGGACGAGTTGACCGCGATCCTCCATCGCAAGGTCGATCTCAACACACCGCAGTTCATCAGTCCCGCCTTCCGCGGCGAGGTGCTCCGCGAAGCAAAGGTTCTGTATGTCGCGGCATGACGATTCGATCAGACTCCGCCATATGCTCGACCACGCGGTCGAGGCGGTTGAGATGTGCCAGCACCGCGCCCGTCCGGACCTCGATTCTGACCGCATGCTCAACTTGTCGCTTGTCCGACTTGTTGAAATCGTCGGAGAGGCCGGGAATCGCGTCTCCAAGGATCGCCAACTCACGATCCCGGAGATTCCTTGGTCTGAAATCATCGGCATGCGCAATCGAATCCTCCACGGGTACGATTCCGTCGACTTTGACATCCTCTGGGTTGTGGTTCGCGAAGATCTACCAAAGTTAATCGCAACACTCCAGAAATCGTTCGGCATCGAATGACTCTTTCATGCCCATGCCCCACGCCTCCGCATTGCCGCCCACTTGCCCCTGCGGCTACGACCTCAGCGGCCTCCCGGGCCCGCCCTGGACCTGTCCCGAATGCTCCCAGTCCACAGTTGTCTGGCCGCCGCCACGTCTCCCTCTGGCCGTCTCCCCTGCCGAGCGTTGGTCCTGGCGATGCTCGATGCTCGCCATCCTGCTCTTGCCGATCACCGCTCCGTGGGCGGGTTTCGCACAGGCCGGATTTCTTGTCGGTGCCGCGCTAGGCGTTGTGCTTCTCGCCGTCACCACGTGTCGCTGGATGATCAAGGGGGAGCAGGGCTGGGCTCGCCTGGCTGGTCTTGTGCCATTCCTCATCTCTCTGGGCGGCGGCGGCATCACCGTATTGGTTCTCTACTGGTTCGCCACGACCGTTCAGAGACTTTCCTAACCGCGTCGGCAAACCACGAGCGTCCATAAGCAATCGGTCGGCTACTTCCGCAGCACCGCACGCACCGGGCTCGCGTCCGCACCAGCAAGTTTCAGCGGAGCCGCCATCAACTCATACACCCCTGGCTCCACCGCAGCGAGCCTGAGCCCCTCAATGATCGCTATCTTGTGCCTCAGGATCGCACGGTGCGCCGGAAGATCCTTGGAATCCTGCACATCCACGCTGGGCGTGTCGATCCCGATCGTGATCACGCCCCGGGCGGCCAGTGCCTCAACGAGTTCGACCGACAGCGCGTCAAAGTCAGAGTTCCACTGGTGCGGGTCGGGAAATGAGCACGTCTTGAGCAGCACGCGGGGTTCGGTGATTGCATCAAAGTCCACAATGTCAGCGGGCACTATCCGTCGCCCCGATACCCCTCTGGAGACCGATGCCAACACGGACACCACTCGACACGGACCGACATAATGCCGCAGCGGCATCGCATCAATCCCGACGGCTCCCTCAGCCTTGGTGCCGTAGTGGTTCGATGCGTCAGCGTGGCTTCCAAGGTGAACAGTGGTGCGGATGGTGCTGAGCGTGATGTTCGCCCCCTTCTCCGTGTCGGCCAGCACCTCGCGCGAGAACCCATTGTCGCCGGGCCACACGTTGAGAGACTCGGAGATCGTCGGCGAAATGTCGATCAACTCCGCCTCGTGCACCCGTGCGCCCCGGGCAAGACCAAAGTCCAGCACCCGCGCCGCCCACGCCCCGTCTCCCATCGCCTCGCACTGTCCCATCGGGATCGCCTTTACCACCGCATCGATCACACGCACGAGGGTGTCCCCCCGCTGCCTCGCTTCGACATAAGGCACGTTCGAGAAACTCACGAGGTTGTACTGAGGCCAGAACCGCTCGGGGTCGGCCGCGTGCAGCGTGTGCTCGATTTTCTTACGATACAAAAACTCCGGGTGCCCCACCTTGTCCCGCATCTCGACAAAGTTATCCAGTGCCATGCCGGCGATCGCGTCGGCGTTGGGCTTGCGCTCCGCCTCAAACGCCGCGAGCGCGTCGGCCTGATCCGAACGCTCCCGCAGGTACCGCACCAGCGCTGTGCAATCCTCGAACGCTGCATTCATACCCTGCCCATAAAACGGCACGATCGCGTGGGCCGCATCACCCACGAGCACCACCCGCCCGTGCGACCGCCACGGACGGCACCGAACCGTCACCAGCGACGATGCCGGATTTGCGAAGTAATCGTGCTCGAGCGTCGGCATCAGCGGCATCGCATCAGCGTACTGCGACGCGAAGTGCCGACGAACATCCTCGGGCGTCCGCAGGCTCGCGAACGACCCCTCGCCCTCCCACGGCCAAAAGAGCGTGCATGTGAACGACCCGTCGCGGTTGGGCAGTGCGATCATCATCGATCCGCCGCGGGGCCAGATGTGCAGTGCGTGGGACTGCATCTGGTGGCCCAGCTCTCCGAACTGGGTCTTCCGAGTTGGTGGCTCTGGTGCATCTAACCAAGACCCAGCTCGGAGAACTGGGCCACCAAAGGGCGGAATGTGCAATTCCTTATACCCGTGCCCGAGATACGTCTGCGAGTACTCGAACCGATCCGACTTCTGCATCACGCCACGCACCGCCGAAAATGCCCCGTCAGCCCCAACCACCAGATCACCCGCCGCACTCACCCGCGATCCATCGGGCTTCTGAAAAATCGCCACCCCATCAGCGAGGTCGACATCCACGCATGGATGATCGAAAAAGAACTCCACGCCTGGGCACGCCGCCGCCGCCTCGATCAGCGTCAAGTTGAGCCCGCCGCGCGAGACCGAATTGATCGCCTCGCGCGGATCCATGCTGTAGGGTTGAAAGACCGTCTTGCTATCCACCGCGTGAATCATCCGCCCCGGCATGGGGATGATGTCCCGCTCGCGCACGGCCTCCTCAAGACCCGCCGCAGCCAAAGCCGTCAGACCACGCACCGACAGCGCGAGATTGATCGATCGGCCTCCCTGATACCCCATGGCCCGTGGATCGCCTCGACGCTCATACACCGAAACGCGCCACCCCTCACGGGCCAAAAGGACCGCTAGGAGCGAGCCCGCTAGCCCGTTGCCGACAATGACGGCGTGCTTAGTCATGTGCCCAGCGATCAATAAACACTGTCTGGGAAGTAAAAACTCTTCGCGTTCGCCGGTGTCACCAGTTCCACGTCCAGCATCAGGTGCCGCGGCATGAACTTCATGATCTCGTCCCTCTTCCCGTCCCGCAAGACGCTCACCGCGAGCTGCACCCCAGCCGCGATCATGCTCGGCGGATACGTGATGTTCGCCGGCACCATCGGGTCGTTGTCCATCACCATCTTGATGGCTTCCTTCATGCCCGCCCCGCCCACGATAAAGAGTTCCTTCTCGCGCCCCGCGTCCTTGATCGCCTTGATCGCTCCCATCATGATGTCGTCGTCCTGGGCCCACACCGCGTCGATCTTGTCGAACTTGGTGAGGAACGTCTCCATGACCTTCATCCCCTTCTCGCGGTTCCACATCGCAGGCTGCTGCCCCAGCACCTTGATCTCCGGGTAGCTCTTGAACACCTCCAGGGCCGCCGTCACGCGGTCGGTGTCAACCGTGCAGGGGATGCCCGTGAGAATGACCAGATTCTTCCGCCCCTCCTTCTTCATCTTCTCCGCGACAAACTGCGCGCTCTTGCGCCCGAATGCCTTGTTGTCACCCTCAAGGAAAATGTCGGCGACAGGATCAAGAAATCCGCGATCGACATTCACGATGAACACGCCCGCCTCGTGCGCCTTCTTGGCCGCGGGCGTCAGGGGCGCCGACTCGGTCGCCAGAATCACCAGCCCATCGATCCCCTTGGTCAGCATCGTGTCCACATCGCCGATCTGCTTATCCGGCGTATTCGCGGCCGCATAAACCCACTCCACATCCGGGTACAGCTCCATCGCCTTCTTTGCCCAGTACCCCACGCCCGCCGTCCAGCCGTGGTCCGCCGCGGGCACCGAGATTCCGATCTTGACCTTCTTCTTCGTCGTGACCGCAGCAGCCTTCTCACCGACCGCGCTCGAAGGGCTTGCCGACAACCCGACGAGCATGGATGCCGCGACCATCGAACCTGCAACCGCCACCAATGCGAATATTCTGGACATGACTCTCTCCGAATGTTGAGGGGAAACCGACCGCTACCGCGTGCCGCGCGAACGCTGCATCAGCACCGCCGCGATGATGATAACGCCTTTCACGAGCCCGTGGATGTGGTCGTTCACGTCCAGAATCACGAGCATGTTGTCGATCACCCCCAACGTGAGCACCCCCACCACCGTCCCCAGCACCGACCCCTTCCCGCCGCTCATCGCCGTGCCCCCGATCACCACCGCCGCGATCGCGTCCAGCTCCCACATGAGCCCTGCCTGCGATGAGCTGACGGAATTGTTTCGGCTCGCGTTCAGGAGCGCCGCGATCCCGCACATCAATCCCGAGATCATGTACACCGCCGTCGTCGTCACGCCGATGTTCACCCCCGCGTAGCGTGCGGCCACCGCGTTGTCACCGACCGCTATCACACGCCGCCCAAAGACCGTCCGCCGAAGCACGATCTCCGCGACGATCGCACACGCGAAAAACGCCAGGATCGACACCGTGACCACCAGCGGCTTGTGCCGCGAGCTTTCGATCCAAGGCAACGTCAACCCCGTCTTGGCCGACCCGATCTTCTCAAACATCTCGACACTGGGAGGAATCTCCGACCCCTTCGCCATCGCCAAAATCACCGAGCGATAGATCGCAAGCCCGCCAAGCGTCGCAATGAACGCCGGCAACCGCCCCACCGCCACGAGCAGCCCATTCACGACGCCAAGCACCGGCCCGCCCAACAGCATGATTGCCACACCCAGCGTCAGTGCCGACCCTGCGCCCCAGCCCCATCCTGCCTCGCCGCCAACCTCCGCCGTCATCGGCAGCGAAGCCCGCCGCATGAACCACATCCCCAACCCAGCCAGCAGCCCCACCATCGACCCCACCGACAGATCGATCCCCCCCAGGATGATCACATACGTCATCCCCACTGCCACAATCCCCACAAACGACCACTGGTTCACGATGTTGACAAAGTTCTCCGGCTTGCGAAAGTCCGGGCTGTACCAGCTCAGTCCCACCACCAACAACACCAGCGCCGCCAACGGCGCAATCGCCGTGAACCTCGCCGCCCACGAAGGCCCCGCACGCACCGAAGATGTCTTCAACTCCGTCACGCCCGCATGATAGCGATTCCGAGCCCCTCCAAGGTAGCACCGCTCCGTGGTGGCACCGCTCTCCCGAGCGGTGGCCTTGGTGGGGGTGTTGGCACCGCTCTCCAGAGCGGTGGCCTTGGTGGGGGTGTTGGCACCGCTCTCCAGAGCGGTGCGGGTCGTGGGGGTGAAGTCCGGTGCACCATCGCACAGGACGCCCAATGAATCGGCCCACCCTCAATGTTCGTTTACGTTCTGTCGTAATCTGTCGTTCTGCGAACAGCCCAGCCTCCGCACCATCGACATAAACGAACTATCCAGCCTTTGCAAGCCCCTTCCCCACGCCGCGCCGCCCGCTTTGTCTCGCTCGGCGGCCCAAACGCGCGCCGCGGCGGCGTTGCTCTCGAAATGGGCGGCATTCACGCGCGCCGGAGCGGCATTCACGCGCGCCGGAACGGCGTTCACGCGCGCCGCAGCCGCTCCCACGTCGAAATGAGCGGCTCCCACGCGCGCCGCCCCCACGCCCACGCGCGCGAACGCCGCTCCCACACATGCCAATGCCGCCCTCACGCGCGCGAACGCCGCCCCCACCTCGAAATCCGCCGCCCTGACCCGCGTCAACGCCGTCGCCAAGCGTCCGAATGGCTCCACGCACAGGGCGAGCGCGCCCGCCACATCGAGCAACGGCCCCCCAGCGCGGACCAATAACCCCGCGCCCGCCATCACCCCCACCGAGCCGCTCGGCAGAAGTTCACAAACGCGCGTTTGGAATCCTCCTACGGAGGGCAATGAACCATTGCCGCGCGTTTGGAAGTCTCCCACGTAGGAATATGAACCTCCCACACATGGCAATGCCTTCCTCACGCGCGCGAGCGCCGTCCTCACCTCGAAATCCGCCGCCGCTGCTCGCGCCAACGCTGCGCCCGCCGTCGCGATAGAGGCGGTCACCCGCGAAATTGCTGCGCCCCCGGGCCATGACGGCTCTCAGGTTTGAGCGGGGAAGCAAGGCGGCGCCCTTTGCGCCAGAACGTCGTGTGCGGTTGGCGAATCCTGCGTCCTTCGCACGCATACAGTGGCCCTCTGCGAGAAGGAACTGTCTCCAATCCCAAGTGCGCTCGAAACGGATACTCCATTTAGAGGTCGCGCCGCAATGTCGCAATCGATTGACTTGCACAATCTGCCGTTCGGTTGGATCTACGGACAAAGCCCAGGTCCGACCATCAGCATCGGCGGCCATGTGCTTTGCATTGGCACCGCGTCGTCTTTCGACGCGATGCAGCAACGCGTGAAGCTCTCGCTCTTCCAGAAGTTTGCAAGCGGAACGTACTCCAGTTCAAGCGACTGCGCGGCGATCATGGCGACCTTGCGCGAGGAGTGGCTGAACCTACTGCTCGACAAAGTCCCCAATGTACCATCTGCGAACCTCCTCGACGTGGCGCTCGACTGTCTTGCGCATCTGACGCTGTGCGACTGGTCACCCCAGAGGGCATCTCCAAGCAATCCTGCCGAAGCGTGGTTCGCTCGACACTCTGCGATGCTCCAACGCGCGACTCTTTTCGCGATTGAGCGCCTGGTTGAGCGCCCGCTCGCTCGAACACCCCGCGAACCGATGGGCGACGCGCTACTCGGAGATTTGATAATCGCGTCATTCCAGTTCCTGAGTTCGCACGCACAGGAGGAACAGTTTCGGCTGCTGCCGGAGTTGGTGAAGTCCGTCACTCTCAGCGAGTTGAATGACTGCTATTTGGACGTCCAGCTTTCAGACCCACAGAAGCTGAA
The DNA here is from genome assembly GCA_043788295.1 of Phycisphaerales bacterium. GTDB lineage: Bacteria > Planctomycetota > Phycisphaerae > Phycisphaerales > UBA1924 > UBA2396. Next base: position 10,604 of record JAYVUC010000047.1, on the reverse strand, counting down.
CGACCTCGTGTTCTCTCACAACAATGACGTCATATGGCGGCAGACCCATTTGGACCCGCTCGATTTCTCCTTGGATACGGACAGGCATTCGCAGCTTCTCGATCCTGAGTTCTCGAGCGCCAACGGAATGTCGCTGCGCACGGGACTTTCGGCTCTGCACCTTCTTAGCGCAAACACGGGATCGCCTGTACACAAGAGCCTTGACGGGCTGGTGAATGCCCTTGCAGAGCGGAGCCATGTCAGCAAGCCTATCGCCAAATCGATCATTGACGCGTTCAGCATAGACTCGACGCGCATCGTCTCGCCAGCGAGCGAGCGCTGGAACAGTCGAGATGAGTACCGCTTCCTTCGAAGACCCCTGTGCAAAGTCGTGATCGACGCAGTTCCAACAGTTGTGTGGCATCCCATCATCGTTGACCAAAGCTTCCCGAATATCTGTGCGGGAATCGGGAACGGCAACCTCCCGCGCGAATGGTGGGGCGATTCCCTTGGCTCTGCAAAGGGACGCCTCGGGAAAGAGCAGGGTGAATCTTTTGAGGCTGCCGCCGCGACGTTGATCGGGTCGACGGGCATTCCCATCAAGAGCCACATCAAAAAAAGCTTTGGTGGCGCAGGCTTTCGCAAAATGGGTGATATTGATGTCCTCTTCTACTTGCCGTGGAGCAACCAGCTTGTGGTAGCTGACTGCAAGAGCATTTCGGGTTCACATGACCCCTTCACGGCGCTCGCCGACCACAAGAAATTTGCGGTTGTGAATTCCGAGTTTCGAGAGCAATTGTCCGAGCGAGTGAAGTGGATCAACGCAAACATGCCAGCCGTATTCAAGGGACTGGAAATACCGGCACCGCGCGTTCAGCCACCGCTGATTTCCGGGTTTATCACAAAATACTTCAGCCTCGCTAGCATGATTGCGAACGATGTCTTCGTGATGCCCCTGTCGAAGCTGATCCAGACCCTGGAAGAACGCGGGCCTATGAATGCCCCCGATGGGTTCGTGGGACGGAGGGAGCCGAATACCCAGTGATTCCAACCCCGCAGACCCGCGCGATGGCTTGAATTCGATCGTGGGGGCAAGTTCGGTCATTGCGGAATGCCTTGCACTGTCGCCTAGTTCGGGTATGCTCAACTTTCTGCGAAGGAGAGAGCCCCCATGACGCAATCGCGTGACCCCCGTCGTTCTCAAGCACCCATCAGCCTCATAGCCGTTGCACTCGCGTCTGCGATTGTGTCCGCCACGCATGCTCAATGGACCGCTACCTCCCTAAACCCTGCAGGATTGACGCGTTCGTTTGCCACCGGCGCGAGCGGTGCGCAGCAAGTTGGCATGGTTGTTCTCGGTGGCAAAGGACATCCCAGCGTGTGGAGCGGCTCGGCGGCCACTTGGATCGACTTGTACCCGGCTGGGGTATCAGATGCGGTTGCGACGGGCACGAGTGGAGGGCAACAGGCTGGTTGTGCGTACTATTTAACTGGAGACCCTTATCACGCTGGCATGTGGACGGGATCCGCGGCCTCTTGGGTTGATCTCAACCCTGCTGGATCGCACCGTTCCTTGGCGCTCGGCATTGGAAGTGGACAACAGGTAGGCTTCGCGGAGGGGACGCCGAATGGCAGCTTTCATGCCAGCCTCTGGACCGGAACGCCAGCCTCTTGGATAGACCTCAATCCATCGGGCGCCGACTATTCGGAGGCCCTGGCTGCTGATGGTGGGCAGCAGGTTGGCTTCAGCTATGTCGATGGCGTGAACTGTGCCAGCCTCTGGAGCGGAACAGCTCCGTCATGGATCAATCTGAATCCCGTTGGCTCTAGCGGATCTTGGGCAAGCGGCGTCGGTGGAGGGCAACAGGTGGGCTACGTTGACGCCGAGGGCGGGCTCCATAGACACGCTGCTCTTTGGAGTGGCACAGCCGCATCATGGATTGATCTTCACCCCCCAGGAATGAGAGAGTCGCAGGCGCAAGCCGCCTGCAATGGGCAGCAGGTGGGCTTCGCGGTTACGCTGGGCGGCGTCCCGCACGCAGCTCTATGGAACGGAACGGCTGGATCATGGGTCGATCTGGGCTCCTTTCTGTCGCCGAGATTCACAGAAAGCCACGCGACTGGAATTGCGACTGACGGAACGGTCACGTATATCACCGGCGATGCTCTCGACGGCACGACAGGTCAGCTCGAGGCAGTGCTGTGGACGAAGGGAACCAATTGCAATCCAATCACCACTCAACCGCAGAGTGTCTTTCTCGTCGTGGGCGAAACGGCGGTGTTTACGATTCATGCATCTGATCCGGACGCGACCTACCAATGGAGGCGGTACGGAACCAGTCTCGTCAACAGTGCACGCGTCAGCGGGGCGACTGGTCAAGTTCTCACAATCGCGGGAATGCAAAGTGGGGATCAGGGAGTCTATGACTGTGTTGCTTCGAACGCTTGTGGAGCGGCGACCAGCAACCTCGCGGAACTCACCTGCCGCGCGGTTGTGACACATCAGCCCGAGGGGGGCTCGTCCGTCGGAGCTCATACCTTCGTCTTGTCCGCCAGCGTCACGACCGGTGGAACCACGGGCTACCGATGGAAGAAGGATGGGGTCAACGTCTTCAATGGCTCGGTTTACTCAGGAGTCACAACTCGCACGCTGACGATCAATGGGAATGATCCGTCGCAATCGGGTGCCTACACACTTGTGATCACCAACCCATGTGGGTCCACGATTACAAATCCCGCGATCATCACGATCACCTGCCACGCCGATTTCAACGGTGACGACACGGTCGACTTCTTTGACTACGACGCGTTCGTCACGTGCTTTGAGGGCGATGCGTGTCCGACGAACAAGAGTGCGGATTTCAACGATGACGGCAGTGTGGATTTCTTCGACTACGACGCCTTTGTGCAGGCATTTGAGTCCGGATGCTGATGGTGTCTGTACGCGGCAGGCCTGCGGAAACGGGCGTGAACACGGATCACCAAAACCGTGATCCCTGGCACACTGCCCCCCACCCCTTCTCCCCTCCGCGTCCCTCCGCGCTCTCCGCGCCCTCTGCGTTCAAGCCTTCTCTCCGTGCCCTCTGTGGTGAACTGCCTTGTCCGGCCTTGCTGTCCCGCTCGCGGGCGTCCGGGGCTCGTTGGTGGAGGCTGAGGGTGTCCTCTTGCACCGCTCTGGAGAGCGGTGCCACCACTCCCGCTCCCGCCACCACCCCCACCCCCACCCCCGCCACTCAACGAAATCCTCCCCAATCCCAAACCCCACGCCGTCCCCCTCCCCAATGGATTTCCCCTCCGAGGGCGGTGCGTCTTTGGCGTCAAAGATCCTTACGCAAGCGCCGGGAAGGTCGCAGCGCGTGTGGCAAGGATGACCCCAAGCGGGATCATCCTCGCCACCTCATCGTGAACGCTTCCTTCTCCCTCCGTGTATTCTGCCCCCATGCTCTCCTCCGCCTCGACATCGCCGGAATCCCCCCGCTCCCTCTCCGCCATCGTCGCCGCCGCCTCTGCCGGCACGCTCATCGAGTGGTACGACTTCTACATCTTCGGCTCCCTCGCCACCACCCTCTCCACCGTCTTCTTCCCCGAAAGCGCCGGCGCAACCGCTCTCCTCTCCACGCTCGCCACCTTCGCCATCGGCTTTGTCGTCCGCCCCTTCGGAGCCCTCGTCTTCGGCGCCTTGGGCGACCGCATCGGCCGCAAGTACACCTTCATGGTCACGCTGCTCATCATGGGCGGCGCAACCTTCGCCATCGGCATCCTTCCCGGCTTCAAGACCATCGGCTGGGCCGCCCCCATCCTTCTGGTCCTCCTTCGCCTGCTCCAAGGCCTCGCCCTGGGCGGCGAATACGGCGGTGCCGCGACATACGTCGCCGAGCACTGCCCCGACGGCTCCCGCGGCTACTGGACGAGCTGGATCCAGACCACCGCGACACTGGGCCTCTTCCTCTCCCTCGCCGTCATCATCATCTGCCGCACGCAGCTCTCCAAGGAAGACTTCGCCGCGTGGGGCTGGCGGATCCCCTTCTGGCTCTCCCTGGTTCTCGTCGTCTTCTCCTACTACATCCGCCGGCGCATGAACGAGTCGCCGCTCTTCCAGCGCATGAAGGCCTCGGGCAAGGGCACGAAGAACCCACTCAAGGAAAGCTTTGTGAATCCGCAGAATCGGCGACTCGTGCTGCTCGCCCTCTTCGGCGCAACCGCCGGCCAAGGTGTCGTCTGGTACACCGGCCAGTTCTACGCCATGAACTTCACCAAGGTCACTCTGGGCGTCGAGTCGATGCAGGCCGAACTCATCGTCGGCATCGCTCTCGTTCTGGCGACACCCTTCTTCGTTGTCTTTGGCGCGCTCTCCGACCGCATCGGCCGCAAGGGCATCATCATGGCCGGATGCCTGCTCGCCGTCGCGTCCTACTACCCAATCTACAAATCAATGGCGGCCGCGACCGACTTGACCGACACCACTCGCTTCACGCTGACCACATCGACAAAGGCCGAGCCGGTCCACATGGGCACGAAATCCACGGCCATCGAAACCCGCACCTACGCCGACGGCTCCATCGACGTAGTGACCACAAAGACCGACCCCGACGCCCCCAAGGAGGCGTTGAAGTCCGCAATCACCCACTCCATCACCTTCCAAAGCCTCACCAGCCCCCCCGCCCTCGCCCTCATCGCCCTCATCTTCGTCCAGGTCCTCTTCGTCACCATGGTCTATGGCCCCATCGCCGCCTTCCTCGTCGAGCTCTTCCCCACACGCATCCGCTACACCTCCATGAGCCTCCCCTACCACATCGGCAACGGCGTCTTCGGCGGCATGGTCCCCTTCATCGCCCAGCTCCTGGTCCAGGAGACCGGCAACCGCTTCGCCGGGCTCTGGTACCCGATGGGCGTCGCCGCCCTCACGCTCATCGTCGGACTCACCCTCCTCCGCGAACGCCGAAACGTCGCCATCCTCACCGAGCACTGAGTCCCAACGCACGCCAGATGGTTCCCGACCGATGCCCGCCTTGGCCATTTCACCCCCGCCTAGGATGCCTCTCGCATGCAGTGGTTCGCAAGGGCGTACGCCCGTCGCATCATCAACGTGAACGTGAACATCGTGGCCGCCGGGCTGCTCGCCCTGCCTCCCACCATGCTGGTGGTCAATTTCACCCGTCACTGGGGCATCAACGACGACGACCGCATGTGGATCCTCGCCATCACCTGGGTCACAGACCTCATCTTCGACGTAACCATCTACTTCGGGCTCCACTGGATCGCCAACCACGGCACCTGGAAAAACAAGTGGCTCGACAAGGCCGAACACATCATCGTCGAACCCGCCCACAAGGGCATGTCGTTCATGCGCGACGCCGGGCTCGTTCAGTTCGAGCGCGCCATCCTCAGCCCGCTTCTCTACGCCGTCTGGCTTGGCATCCAGTACACCCTGATGTGGGCGCGCATGGACCGCGTTCTGGCGATGCTCATCGGCTGGGTTGTCGGGATCACCTGCGCCCGCACGCTCCACACACTGTGGATGCTCCGGGGACAGCGGCTGTCACGCGAGGCTCGTTTGACCGCGATGAACCTCTGCCGCCATTGCGGGTACAGCCTCGCCGGGCTTGCGCCCGCAGCCAACTGCCCCGAGTGCGGCGAGCCGATCACCGTGCCAGCCGCAACCACTCCTCAGGTCAAGAGACCGCCAGTCGAGACGCCCATTCGTGACTCAGTGACTCAGTGACTCAGTGACTTCGCCACCCGCCAGCTCAGAAATTGAACACCGCTTCCAACACGCCGGTGATCCACCCCTTGCTCGACGAGTCCTTCAGCTCACCCTCGGTGTTCTGAACCAGATTGAGATCGGCGAGCTGCGTCGAAAGCACCGTGTTCGACGACGTGATGTCCGCCCCGCGGCACGTTCCCGACATCACCATCGTCTTGATCTCGCTGTTGGTCTGGATCGTCTTGCGAGCCTCGAGCACCAGCAGCCCATTGGGCTTCACGTCGATGATCTTCGCCGTGATCTTGGCTGTGAAACGGTCATTGCGCGAATAGGTCCCTTCGCCCTTCCACTTCTCAGAGTCCGCCGCCGACACCGCCCCCAGCGGGCTTCCGCTCTTGTTGCGAAGCTGCCCGTCGAGCAGCGCGTGGATGTCGGGGAACTTCTTGAGCGACGCGTCGAACGAGGCGTCCTTCTTGGTCTCCAGGCTCTCCTTGCTCTGCTGCTGGCTGTTCTCGTCGATCAGAATCGTGATCTGCTCGTGGACCGCAAACATCCGCGCCTTGGGCGGATCGATATACATCATGCTCATCGCCTTCAGGTCGGCGTTGGGCGCCACGCTCGGCGCGCCGCTCGGACCGATCGTGACCGGCATGGCCGACTCCTCGCGAGGCCTCAGGAGACTCTGCGACCACGCTGTCCCGCACAGGGCCATTGCCATCGTCACCGCCGCGATCGTTCCCGCGCTCTTCATTGCTTTGCTCCGGTCGTTGCTGTTACTTCCACCCTGGGTGTTTCGATCACGCCCGGCACCGATGCGTTCGTGGTCGCGTCCGCTGGCAAGTCGGCCCCCGCCGCGATCGACACCGCCCGGCCCGGCCCCGACACACGCGCGAGAAAGCTCCGCTTCTTGCCATCCGTATGCTCGAACTTGATCACCTCGCCCGTCCGCGCGTCCTGCGCCGCCCGGGCGATCGTCTTCACCACCATCGTCGCCGCCACGCACGAGACGCTCACAAGCTCGCCCTTCCTCACCACCACCGCAGGCTCGATATCGCCAGCCAGAACCACCTGGCCCGCCGAGAGCTTCGTCCGCGTCACGCCGCCAAGCATCGACACATCCGCCGTCTCGGCCGTGGGCGACATCCACCGCTCCTCACTCGCAACATCCGAGGCGTCGAGCACCTCACCCTTTTTCACACCCGACCTCGCCAGAAGCACCGTCCTCTGCACCCGCACCGCCACACGAATCGTTCCCTGTACCGCCACGCGGTCTTGGTCGTAGACACGCAACGACATCGGCACCTTGTCCCCGACGCCCAGTGGCGTGAGCTCAACAGTTCGGCCCGTCACCGGCGTGTCGAGCAGCTCCCGGGCCGAATCATCGAACGTCACGCGGATCTTTGACCCTTCAACCCCGAACGTCTGGGCGAGCCTCGGAGCCACAAGCTCACGCACCGTTGGAACGCCCGCCGCCGGCTTCGCACCCTCGCCCTTGGTCGCCACCGCAGGCGATGCCGCTTTCGCCGCATCCTCCATGGGCCGCTTCAATGTGCAAGACGAACCGCGAAGCGTCAGCCGCCCCCAGTTCACGCCCCCCCTGTTTTCAAGTGCCCGGCGCACCGCCGCGATGTCAACACAGGGCCACACCGTCGGAGCAGCACCCGATTCGGTCTCAACAGCCGGGAGCTTCTCCAGCACTACCACATCCCCCACCGCCTTGGCCGCCTCTCCCTTGAGCTCCGCTACATCTCGCAACAGCACCGCCGACTTGCCATCCACATGTGCGCTGGCCCTCAGTTCCACCGAGTCCTGCCCGCGAGCGAGCGAAACCACACTCATCACGATCGCCATCGCGAGAAATGCCAGCCGCCGCCCGCTCGTGGATTCATGGTTCGTCGTCGGCATCGTGCCCTCCATCCCACGGAGCTCCGCCCGAGTGGTTCAACCCACGACATCGCAAACCGCGTGCCGGTTCATGCCGCACCCTCACGAGCACGACTCAACGGTTACCAGGCCCTTACCTGACAAGCTGGGCAACCGTCCTGAGTGTCTCGTCCGCAGCCTTGATCGTCTGGCTGTTCATCTCAAACGCCCGCTGGGTCCGGATAAGGTCCACCAGCTCGCGTGTCGGATCGACGTTGGACGCCTCGGTATAGCCCTGCATAAGCCGGCCCCGCATATCCGTGCCAGGGTCGCCCTCCGCGGGGCTTCCCGAGGCTGCGGTCTCGGCGAACAACGACTCACCGACCTGCTTCAGACCCGCGGGATTGACGAATGTCACGAGCTTGATCTGCCCGGCCTCCTGGGGCGTCGTGTCGTTCACGGTCGTGTACAGCACCTTGCCGTCGGAGGTCACCTGGACGCTCGTGGCATCTGCGGGCAGGGGAATGCTGGGTTCGAGCCGTCGCCCCTCGCTGCTGGCCAGTACCAGTTCGCCGGTGGAGTTCCGCACAAAGTGGCCAGCCCGTGTGTACGCTTTCTTGCCCAGCGAGTCCTCGACTTTGACCTTGAAAAAACCGTCCCCCTCAATCATCAGATCTAACGCGTTGCCGGTGATGGGCGAGCCCTGTGAGAAGTTCAGCTGTGTGCCCGACACCTTCACGCCAAGCCCTACATACAGGCCGATGGGCCTCTGATCGCCGTTGGCGTTCTCGACGCCTGGCTGCGATCGCTCCACATACAGCAGATCCTGGAAGTTCACGCGACTGGACTTGAAACCAGTGGTGTTGACGTTGGCCAGGTTGTTCGACGTGACGTCGAGGGCCGTGTTGAGGGCCGAAAGGCCGGATGCCGCCGATTGGAGCGCGAGAATTGCCATGATGTTTCCTTAGCCGAATTGGAACACAAATCCGCCGAAATCAGGAGACTCGGCCCAGCCCGTTGATGGCCCGGTCGAGCATCTTGTTGCCCTGCTGCATCATCGAAATATTGCTCTCAAACTCGCGCGCCGCCGAGGTGATCTGCATCGTCGCCGTCAGCGGATCGACCGTCGATTGCTCCAGAACCCCCTGGCGGATGATCCCCGTGGCGTCGATCTTGGAGGCGAGGGCTTCGGGCGACGCAAAGAACATCCCATGCCCGGCCTTGGAGAGCCGCGATGTGTCGGCGACCATCATCAGGCGAATCTTGGCGATCTCGGTCCCGTTCTGCATCACCGAGCCATCGCCGTTGATCTTTACAGGGAGCCCGGGGTTCACCGTGATCGCATCGTTGACGTCCGAGAGCACTGGCATTCCGGTGTCGGCCTGCACGATCCGCGACTTGCTGTCGAGCGTGAATCGGCCGTTACGCGTCAGGCGAAGTGCGTCAGACGACCCTTCTGACCGCTCCCGCACGACGAAGAAGCCCTCGCCTTGGATTCCCAGATCGAGGTTGCCAGTCGATTCCGCGAGCGCACCCTGCTCGAAATTAGTTCGCGTGATTCCCTGCTGCACGCCGCCTCCGAGCCGCTCAAGCATCGTGCTGGAAGGCAACCGCAGCTCGTCCTCCTGCACGGCGGGAAGCCGCTGCTTGAGGATGGGCGTGTCGGCCTTGAACCCTGCGGTGGACATGTTGGCCAGGTTGTTGGCCAGGACGTCCATCCTGTACATGGCGGTGAGCGCGCCCGACGCCGAGATGCTGAGTCCGTAGTCCATGATCCTCCTGCCAGTGCCGGCCGTCTCCGACAGCCTCGGCAGAACCCATCACAAACGGCGTGCCAGACGTGCGGAGTGTCCAAAGCGAGCCCCGCGCAATTCCCGCGCGTGCGATCAAGACTCATGCGCTGTAATCGCACCGCGTGAATCGCCCGATAGTTGCCAGACTGGCGGCTTCCGCCGTCACATGGAGCATCACTATGAACGGTCGTGCAGGTCTTATCGCGGCGCTGGCGGGTGGAGCGGCCACAGCATCATTTTTCGCGCTCGTCGGCGTGGCACCGGGTCAGCCGCACGAATCGGCCACGCACACGGCCCCTACGCCGCCCACGCCGCCAAAGCCCGAACCGGCGAAAGTGAAGGCAAAGCCGGTCGCTTCTCCGGTGCAGGCTCACGATGAGAACGAGCCCGCCGAGAAACCCGAGCCTGTGAAGGTTGCGATCAAGCCCACGAAGGTGGCGGCCAAGTCCGAGAGTTCTGTGAGCGAGACAGTCACGGCCGCTCAGGCTCTGAAGTTGCTTCAGGATGGAAATGCCCGGTGGGTGTCTGGCGCGGTGACCAACCCGAACATCGAATCGGCGCGGCGGCAGAAGCTCGCCGACGATGGGCAGAAGCCGTTTGTCACGATCATTACCTGCGCCGATTCGCGGCTCCCGGTCGAGCGCGTCTTTGACCGCGGCGTGGGCGACGTCTTCACGATTCGCGTCGCGGGGAACATCGCGGGAACAAGCGAGACGGGAACCATCGAGTACGGCCTGGAACACCTCAAGACTCCATTGCTCGTGGTCATGGGCCACACCAAGTGCGGGGCGGTTGGTGCTGCGGCGAGCGGGGCGAAGGTGGGCGGGAAGATCGCCGACATTGTTCGCGCGATCGCCCCGGCGGTTGAGCGGACCAGGCGAGCGAACCCGGGGCTTGAGGGCGCGGAACTGGCGGCCGCGTCGGTGAAGGAAAACGTCTGGCAGACGATCTTCGACCTCATGCGCACGAGCGATGAAACTCGCTAGATGATCGCCAAGGGTGAGGTTCGCGTCGTCGGCGCGGTGTACGACATCGCCACGGGCAAGGTCGAGTGGATGGGCGAGCACCCATGGCAGAGCGAGCTGCTCAGAGCGTTGTCAAAGCCCGAGGCGGCCATGGCGACTGGTGAGAAATAGGCGATCGGGCTCTGGAATCAGCCGCCCGCAGCAGCCTGCTTGGCATCCTTGCAGCGTTTGGTGAGCCAGGTGTCGAGCGTCTTGACGATCTCGGTCTGCATCTCCATCGAGGCTCCAAGTTTGTCGCCC
>JAYVUC010000046.1:0-17509 GCA_043788295.1 Phycisphaerales bacterium | reverse complement strand
CACCGGCGAGGGTGGATCGGGCGGCGCGCTGGGGATCGCGGTGAGCGATCGCGTCGGCATGTTGCAGCACGCGTGGTACAGCGTGATCAGCCCCGAAGGGTGCGCGGCGATTTTGTGGAAGGAAGCCAACGAGCAGACCAACACCGCCGCCGCCAAGGCACTCAAACTCACGGCGAAGGATAATCTGTCGCTCGGCATCGTTGACGAGGTGGTGCCCGAGCCGCTGGGCGGGGCGCATCGCGACCCGCGCGGCACGGCCGACACACTGCAACAGTGGATCCTCCGCCAACTGCAGGATCTGAAGGGAACACCCATCGACGAGCTGCTGGCGAAGCGGTACGAACGGTTTCGCAAGATGGGCTCAGTGCTGGAAACAGACGTGACCCAAACAAAGACGAACTAGCGGCACCGATTCCTGTTCGGGTTTGACGCTAGTTAGCGATTTGCCTACTGTTTGCACCCCATAGGCCGGCCCCTCGGCTCGCGGGTGTGTTGTTGGTCGTGTTCGCGGTTCGTCCGGCGTCTCGGACGAGCGTTTCAATCTGTTGCACGCCGATCGAGTCAGGGGGGCCTGTGGCCAAGAAATCAGTGGCGAAAAAAGAAAAGACCCAGGCCAAGCCCACCAAATCGGCGAAGAAATCGCCCGCGCCAAAGCCCAAACCCGCACCCAAGCCCGCACCAAAGCCAGCTTCCAGGCCCGCTCCCAAAGCGGTTGCGAATAAGACACCCACGAAGGTGGCTGTTGCCAAGGCCAAGCCGGTTGTATCGAAAGCACCCGCAGCCAAGCCGAGCAAGCCCCTTGAATCCAAGGGAGTTCCGGCGGGAAAGACCGTAGTTGCGGGCGGGAAGGGCCCCGCGCCAAAGGGCGCGCCGGGCAAGCCTGAACATGCAGCAAAGGGTGTGGCACCGGCTGCGGAAACGGTCCCGTTTGATCCCAAGGCACCGCTGAAGAAGGGCATCACCGTGGTGCCTTCCAAACCGGTGAAGAAGCCAAAGCCCAGGGCCTCGACCGCGAGCATCTCTGCATTTGCCGGGCATCTCATCAGCGGCGCAACGCCCACGCGGCGGCCACTGATCTCGTCGGGGCCCAATGCGCCGTCGCTGAGGCCTCTGGGCTCACACATCGCCGACGGCGAGGCGATTGCAAAGGTCCAGGGCAAGTCGCCGTTCGGCAAGAAGGATCTGGAGCGGTTTCGCGCCCTGCTTGTTCGCAAGAAGGCGGAGCTATCGGGCGATATCTCGCACCTCGAAGAGGAAGCACTGCGAGGCGAGAGCGGCTCGCTCTCCAACCTCCCACAGCACATGGCCGAGCAGGGGAGCGAGACATACGAACAGTCGCTCCACCTGGACCTCGCAGCGGCGGATCGAAAGCTGCTGAAGGAAATCGACGACGCGATCCTGCGGATCGACGCGGGCACCTACGGCATCTGTGAGATGACGGGCAAACCGATCAAGGTAGAGCGGCTTGAAGAACTCCCCTGGGCCAGGCACTCCATCGAGGCGGCCCGCGAGCTCGAACGCCGCTCGATGAGAGCGTGAGCGAATCCCTGAACGACAGCACTTCATCGACGCCGCAAGCGGACCCGTCTCCCACGACGCACCCCGTGGCGGAGGTCCACACGCCTGCGGCGCGCGATCCGCGTGACGAATCACCCTTCCGCTCCGTGTCGGCGTGGACAACGCTTGTGCTGGTCACGGGGATCGGGCTGGCCATCGATCTTTGGACCAAGTCGTGGGCGTTCGCGACGATCAACCGGGCGTATCCGATCGAGATCAGCCGCGAGGTGGTGCTGCAGGGACGGCAGGGCGAGATCATCCCGCGCGATGCGCAGCGGATGGTCATCGATGGGCTGCTCGAGTTCAAGCTGGTGCTGAACATCGGCGCGGTCTTCGGCGCTGGCGAGGGCAAACGCTGGCTCTTCATCGCCGTGACCATCTTCGCCGTCGGGTTCGGGATCTTTCTCTTCGGCTGCTGGACCCGCGCGAAGGATCGGCTGGCGCATGTGGCGGTCGGGCTCCTGCTCGCGGGCGGGCTTGGCAACCTCTACGACCGGATCGTCTTTGGGTGCGTGCGGGATTTCATCCACCCGTTTCCATCGGCCGAGCTTCCCTTCGGGTGGCACTGTCGCTCGGGTGACACAGCCCTGTGGCCCTATGTCTCCAACGTCGCCGACAAGTTTCTCATCATCGGGATCGGCATCCTGCTGATCCACGCGTGGCGGATGGGCGCGAGCGAGAAGCGGACGGGGAAGGCGGCGGGCTGACTGCTGCGGGCTCACTATGCAGATTGAAACCTTCACGCTTGGGCCTTTTGAGACCAATTGCTCGCTCGTCGTCAGCGATGGAGAGCTCTGGGTCGTCGACGCGAGCTTTGACCCGCAGGAAATGATCGAGCGGGTGCGCGAGCTTGGGCTCCTGCCCAAGGCAATCGTGCTCACGCACGCCCACGTTGACCACATCGCCGGCGTCGCCGACGTGCGGCGTGCCTTCCCAGGAACCCCCGTCCTGATCCACGGGGCCGAGCGCGAGTGGCTTTCCGATCCTGTGCTGAATCTCTCGGCGATGATGGGGCAGAGCATCACCGCGCCCGGGCCCGACGGGGTGCTCACCGATGGCCAGGAACTCGAGCTGGGGTCCACGCGATGGAAGGTGCTGCACACGCCGGGACACTCTCCCGGCGGTGTGGCGTTGTACTGCGCCGAGTCGGGTGGCACAACTCCGATGCTCATCGGCGGCGACGCGCTCTTTGCGGGCTCGGTGGGCCGCACCGACTTTCCCGGAAGCGATCACGACACGCTTGTGAGTTCGATCCGTACCAGGCTCTATACGCTGCCCGACCAAACCATCGTCTACCCGGGTCACGGCCCGACCACAACGATCGGCCGCGAGAAGCGGACGAACCCCTACGTGCGAGACTCTCCGCAAAAATAAGAACCGGGGCGCGCCGCCCCGGTTCGTATGTCACCGAGATATCGCATCGCGGAAATGCTCAGAACGCGCTGGGCAAGCCAAAGCACCGGCGCCACGTGCTGATCTGGCCCAGGTGCATCATGACGTGGTTGTTCGCCATGAAGCTCACGGAGTGCCCGATGGTCAACATACCGCGGCCTCGCGCCGCCTCGTCGGGGTGCTGCTTGAAGAGCACGGCGTCGTCAACCTTGGCAAGCTCGGCGAGCAGCACGTCAAAGCTGCTCAGGAAGTGACCCAGCACTTCGTCGCGATTGGGATAGATCGTGCCCTCGGGGTCGTCCTTGCACACCACGCCCTGATTGAAGAGGTCGGTGTAGCTCGCCGGAACCTTGACCGCCGCGACATCACCGCCGGTGAGCGTGATCATCTTGGCCGGGTAGATCGCAAGATGTCCGCAGATGAACGCGGGGTGATTGCAATCGACAACGGTCTCGCCAGCGGCGGACTTGAAGCGGGGCTTTCGCGCAAAGATTTCGGGCTTGATGCCCTCGACGAGCTTCTCGCCGTACCCGCGAGAACGCTTGGATGAGGCGACGATCAGATCGATGAACTGTCCCATGTCTGCTCCCTTGTGTGTGTCCGACCGGAGAGATGATATCACCCGCCGACGTAGCGGTCATAGAGAGCTCTGGCCCGTGCGGGATCGCGCAGGCCCTTCACGAGCGATCTGCCGTCGGGGAAGATGCTCAGCAGCACCGGGCCGCCATCGTCACCCTTCTCGGTGTTCAGCGAGACACGGGCCATGAATCTCGTGAGCGTGACGGCCCCGTGTGGTTCGAGCCTGCGGGCCAATTCGGGCAGATCGACGGTTGCCGGAGCCTCGTCGGTGTCGTCGCCCGCATCGACGCCGACTTCCGCGTCGATCGCCGCATTGCGTGAAGGAAAGATCTGGACCGAGTTCTGCCCGCACATCCACACGGCCCGCACGCCCCGCCCGCCTTCGAGGAACTCAAACTGCCGCCTCACGCACGCCGGACATTCCGGATCGCGCAGCACCCGAATCTCACGCCGCGTGCCATCCCACAGGTCAAACTCCGAGAGCGTCCCGCGAAGCGCACACGTCTCGCCTAGCAGCAGCTTGAGCGTCTCGGCCACCTGCAAGGACGCGACCATCGCGACCGCAGGCCCCAGCACGCCCGCAGTGTCGCATGTGGGCTGCGTCCCCGGCGCGGGCGGCTCAGGAAACACGCATCGCAGACACGGCCCGTAGCCCGGACGAACCGTCATCTGCATGCCGTGCGACGCGACCACGCCCCCGTACACGAACGGCACGCCGCGCTTCACGGCGAGATCGTTGAGCAGGTAGCGCGTGTCGAAATTGTCGGTGCCGTCGATGAGTACGTCGAACCGTCCGAGATGTCGCCGGGCGTTCGCGGCACACAGATCAGCAGCCACGGGCACCACGCAAATGGCGGAGTTCACCTCGGCAAGCCTTCGCGCCGCAGCCTCGGCCTTGGGCACGCCCTGTGCCGCATCGCGCTCGGTGAACAGGCACTGCCGCTGAAGGTTCGTCATCTCGACGACATCACGATCTATGATCGTGAGCTCGCCCACTCCCGCCCGCGCCAATTGTTCGGCGGCAGCGCAGCCAAGCGCCCCGCAGCCGACGATCACCACCCGCGACGCGAGCAACTTTCGCTGGCCACTCTCGCCGAATCCGGGCAGGAGCATCTGTCGGTGATACCGGGCGAGCGGGTCCATTGGATGATTGTTGGCCAGCGAGCCGTCGTCAGCCGTAATGCGACACCAATCGCGTAATCTGGCCCGTGTCGTCGAGAAAGAAGACCTCGCACGCAAGGTCGCCGGTCATGCGACGATAGACCAGAATGACGCTCTCAAGCCCCACCATCACGAACATCGGGTCGAATCGCAAGGTCGCGTTGCGCTCAAGAGAACGTCCGAAGTAGTCTCGAACCGCGGCGATGCCACGCAAGGCCTTGCCGTCCGTGCCGTTGTACTTCCTGATGAACGGCGAACTGTGCTCGATCATGGGTTCATAGCAGCCATGATCGCGTCCAGGTCGTGCGCGTTCCACGCGGCGTACCAGCGATCGGCGAATGCCCTGGCGGACTCGGGAGTGATCGGCATGGGCGATTCTACCGCGACACGGTCAGCACAGCCTTGGCCGCCTTGGGAGCTTCCTGGTGCGTCTTGCGGGCCCGGTGCGTGCTCCAATCGGCGACGCGCAGGTCCGGGCTCTCCGCGCCATCGTGGATATTGAGAATATCGTACGTGTTGTTCCGCTGGGCCGGGACAAATCCCGCGTCGCGGATCAGTCGGCACAGCACAGCCTCATCGAGGCAGTACGTCGTGCCCGCAGACGACACGACATTCTCCTCCATCATCACGCTGCCCATGTCGCTCGCGCCGAACGCAAGCCCGACCTGCCCGATGTGAGGCCCCATCGTCACCCACGAGCTGCCGATTGAGTAGATGTTGTCGAGCATGAGCCGCGAGATCGCCTGCGTGCGGAGATACTCCGTCGCCCCGGCCATCCGAACCCGCCGGCCAAACTCGGCGGCGCTCACCCCAAGCTCGCGGTAATCTACTTCCGGGTTCGCGCCCCAATCGAACGCGCGCGCCACCTCATCGCCCGGGAAAGGCCCGTGCAGCTCCGCCGGGTCCGCGCCCCAGTCCTTCACGCGGCCCAGCGGTGTGTTCTCACGTTGAAACGGCCAGGTGATGAACGCCTTGTAGTGCCCCCGCGGCCCAGGCCCGTCGTGGCTCTCGGCGAGCGCCCGGTCCTGCCACTTCCGCACGAGCCCCATGTGGTGTACGCGGTCGGCGAAGCCCTCGATGTGCCCGAACATCATCGTCGCGCTCGTGAACATCCCCAGCGTGTGCGCGACGTACATGACCGTGAGCCAGCTTTCGGCGTCACATTTGCCCAGGCCGACCTTCCGCCGCACGGGCTCGGCAAAGATCTCGCCCCCGCCACCCGGCAAGCTGTCGAGGCCCGCGTCACGCAGTTTCACCATGACCCAGCGGATCTTGTCCTCGAAACTCTCACCGGGCGGATCGAAGAAATGCACGAACTCGACCATCTCGGGCGGGCTGAACGCGTGGATGTGGACGCCGGGGAATCGCGCCTTGATCGATGCAAGCAGATCGAGGTAATAGTCGAGCGAGAGATCGGGGTTCATGCCGCCTTGCATCAGGATCTGCGTGCCACCGATCGCCACCAGCTCGGCGATCTTCTCGTGGACCTTCTCTTTCGACAGCGTGTACGCGTCGGCATCGGTCGCATCTCGGCGGAACGCACAGAACGTGCAGCGTGCGTTGCAGACGTTTGTGTAGTTGATGTTGCGGTCGATGATGTACGTCCGCAGTGTGTCGCCATGAAGCTGCCGGCAGCGGGCATCCGCCCACCGGCCAAGCCCCGCGAGCGGCATCTGCCGGTAAAGATCGAGCCCCTGCGAAAGGGTCAGCCGGGCCTCGCCCGCCGTGACGGCACGCAGCAGCCCGGCGTCGTTCGCGGCGAGAGCTGGATGTTCCTTCGGCGAGCTGTAGATTGACGGCATCTGATGTTCCCGGGCCACCCCGAACCATCATTGGGAGGCCGGACGCGGGTTTCCTGCGGGCGCAAAGGTCATGGGCAGCCGGTCTCGAAGGCGACCACAAACGCGTCGTAGTCGAAGAAATCGACGGCGGTGTCGTTGTTGAAATCCGCACTCTTGCCCGGCGGACACGCTCCACCCTCGAAGCACATCACAAAGTCGTCATAATCGAAGAAATCCACCGCCCCGTCGCCATTGAAGTCGGCGGGACACGGAATCGCGCACGCCGGATATGGCGCGTTGAGGACCGCTGCCACCGAGCCCGGCGAGAGCAGCTCGGCCAGCCCCAGCGCACCCAGCGCGACATCCGGCATGCCCGCCGAGTCGGGCTGGTACGTGAGATCAATGCTGGACCTTCGATAGAGAATGCTCGCCCCCGAGAGGAATGTCTGGCGTGCCCCGCGACGATACGCGTAGTACGCGGCGTACGCCTCGGGTAGCCTGGGGCCGCTCACGCCGTCGCCGCTGACCATCGCCAGCAGAGAAGTGAAAGTCGTGACGTCGCCCGGATGGCTGGTGATGCTGTCGGCGTGATATCCGCCCCATTCAGCCTTGGTCGTGCCGGCCGAGAAGGCCGTCGCCCAGCGGGGAGCGTTGTCGTCGGTCCACGCGGCGTGCGAGGCGCGAAGATTGTTCATGTTCGTCCGCCAATTCGCGTCGGCGCGGAATTGCCCGATCAGAAGCCACGGATACATCGTGATGAACACGGACTGGAACTGGCCCGAAGTGCCGCCGGTCACGGTGCGGCCTATGACATAGGCCGCGGTGGGGAAAGCCGCGCGGGTGAGCCAGAACGAGCGGATCGCCGGGCCAAACGCCGTCGTGCCGAACGCGCCGGTCTCGTCGGCGAACAAGACCCCCTCGTGAAAGCCCGAGCTCCATGATGACGGGTCGGGGCCGCCGCCGGGCAGGCCGATGAGCGCCATGTGCCCGCTGAGATCAAAATATGACTCCCAGTTGGAGACCGAGCACATGATCGCGTCGGCCGCCGCTCGCACCGCCACATCGCCCGCGTAGAACTGCCTCGCACGCGCCGCCGCCGCGACGATCTTCATCGTGCTCATCGTCGCAAACTCGGGATCCCACCCCGGCTTGACCCCGCCGGTCGCCGGGTCGATCCAATGTCGATAGATGCCGTCGGCCGACTGACTCGGCTTGATGCCGCCGGGGGCGAGCCCGCCGTAGCGGTTCAGGATCGAGATGACCTGCCCCCTCGCGGCCGGATCGCCGTTGATGTGGTCGTTCATCATCAGCAGAAACACCGTCCACGCCGCAGCATCGGGCGTCGCGGGGTGGAAGCGCGTCCAGCCCTGCTGCACGTCGGCGTCGATGACCCACCCGGGGGGTGAGGTCGTGATGAGTGCCTTGGAGAAGTTCACGACTTGCGTGAACTCGTCGTGAGACCAGGCATTGAACGAGAGTCGCGTGTCGGCGGAATCGCGGATGATCCACGCGTCCTCGTCCGCCCCCGCGAAGAGCGCGCCGTCGGCCGTCGCGGCAAGATCGTGCCAGGTGTCGGTGCCCGAGATCGCCAGTTGCGGATTGAACCCCTGCTGGCCGAGTGCCTGCGCAGGCGAGACAAACCAGACGCGGTTGATCTTCGGTGTCGTGGTACTGTCGAGCGCGTAAAGCCCGGCCTGCGACGCTGTGCCGTAGTGGCTCGCGTAGGCGAGCGCGATCGCGGGTGCTGAAAGTGACCCGACAGCCGTGAACGCGAGGGGCCCGCTTGTTGCTGTGGCCCGAGAGATCGTGGAACCCCACGCCGCGTACAAGAGCCCACGGTCTCGATCGACGGTGAGCCCAGTCGTCACCACGCCCGCGCCACCCGCCGCGAACGCGAGTTGCGGACCAGCGAGATCATTGGCGTTCGCGCGAAATGACCGCACGCCGCCAAGCACCCCAGCGTAGAGCACGCCCTTGTAGTGCGCGAGCGAAGCATGCGGCCACGGGCTATCGCTCGAGGATATCTCGACCCGGGCGAACACCCGCAGATCGCCCGTGTCGGTGTCCAGACGCAGGATCGCGTCCGACGGCTGCCCGTCGGCCGCCTGAGCGGCGTCATGCACCGAGACGAACAGCAACCGTCCCGAATCGGAGAAGGCCAGCGCACACGGGCCGTCCTGTGAACCGTCAAGCGTCATCCAAGGCAAGAGGGATGATATCTGCGCCTTGGTCACCGCCCACCTGAGTGAACCATCGGGCCACGACACCTCGACGCGGTCCTGGTACGAATCGGCCGTGGCGTACAACCCGCCAAGTGGCGCAGCAGCCACCGCCGCCGTGTCGTTGGGGCCCGACACAGGCCACAGCGTGGAAACCGGACCCGCCAGCGCAGCGCTGTCGCACACCCACACACACAAGAGCATCGGCATCAGAACTGCGGCCCTGAGTCGGTTCATCAACACTGTTCTACGCTCCAAAGGCTCACTCGGATCGCAAAGCCTATAAAAACACGGCGTCGGATTGAACCGGCACCGTGCGAGTGTTGTCAGGCTGTCCCTGAATCAGCAGGGCGTCTCGAACGCATTGACAAAGTCGTCGTAATCGAAGAAGTCCACCGCCGTGTCGTTGTTGAAGTCGGCCGTCTTGCCGGGCGGGCAGGCACCGCCCTCAAAGCACGTGACAAAGTCGTCGTAGTCGAAGAAATCAACCGCGGTGTCGCCGTTGAAATCGGCTGGGCAGCCCGGGACGACCTGTGCGAAAGTGATGTCGTCCCAGAAGATCACACCCGAACTCGCCGGGGTATTAAAGCCGAATCGTCCGATGGTGATCTTGCAGTGGTTTGGATAAGGCGGCAGGCCGCCCGGAAAGCACCCCGAACCCGGCGCGCCCGTGCCGCCGCACCCGAATGTGTCGTTGTAGTTGACGCCCTCGTGGATCGAGGCCTGCGTCCAGGTCACGCTGTACTGAACCCATTGCCCGTTCGTGTGGCCCTGAACTCGTGGCCCGTTGAAAAACGTGTCCAGCGAGTCGTAGTCCTGGTTGTTGCGTTTCACGTTGAGCTTGATCGCGGCATAATCGCCCACGATCGGCGAATCGGCCGGGATCATGTACCAACCAGTCACGACGATGTCACCGCCCGCCCAGTCGTACGCGGGGTCGTAGTACGGGAAGCCCGGTGCGGCGAAGTTGAGCGTGTCGGTCGTCCACCCGCGGAAATCGCCGTTGCCGGGTGTGTCGATCTCAACGCATGCCAAACCAGTACGGGCCGTCACGGTGGGGAACTGCCCATCGGTGTTCGTCCGACGCTTGGCCTGATTGGGATTGGACAGGTTGTGCCACCCGGTCGGTTCGCCGCTCCCGCTGAACGGGTTACGAGTCTCGAAGCTCGCGTTGGAGAGCGGGCCCACGGTCTGTGCCTGCGCGGACGCGCCAGCGGCAGCGGCCAGAATCAAAGAGAGAGAGATCACACGCATCGAAAGAACTCCTGCAAAATCGTTCGTCGCGGACACCCGCGCCGGTTGGCGTAGCGTGTCGCGTAAGCGTTTACATTGTGCATCAAACCTGCTTCGTCGTCAAGGGCTTTCTTCGGTTTCCAGTCGCAATTTCGCCCCACGAGTCAACTCGTCATTGCAGTCCAGACATATGCCGTACTGATGTCATTCCTTCAACCCATCCGCCGACATTCCACGCACGAATGTCCGCTGAGCAAGCACATATAGCACCAGAACCGGCAGGGTGACCATGGTGCTGGCGGCCATCAGGAGGTTCCACGGCGTGTTCCCTGCCTTGCTCTGATACAGCTGCAGCCCCAGCGCGAGCGTGAAATCGTCGCGGTGGGTCAGGAATATCAGCGGCCCCAGAAAATCGTTCCACACAAACATGAAGTGGAACAGAGCGACGACGGCGAGCGCAGGTTTGGAAAGCGGCAGGATGATCCGCCAGAAAATCCCGAAGTGCGAGCAGCCATCGATCTTCGCCGCCTCGTCGAGTTCCTTGGGGATGCCCATGAAGAACTGGCGAAGCAGAAAGATGTTGAACGCCCCGCCGAACCACGCCGGCACCCACAAGGGTTTCAACGTCCCGATCCACCCAAGCTCGCGGAAGACCAGATAGAGCGGGGCCATCACCACCGGGAAAGGGATCATCATCGTGGCGAGCACCACGACGAACATCGCGCCGCGGCCCTTGAATTGAAGGCGGGCAAACCCGTACGCGACCGCTGCGCTCGAGAGCACCATCCCCGTCACGCTCAGCACCGCGATGATGAGTGTGTTGCGAAGGTAGATCGGGAAAGTGATCGACGGGTCATTCCAGACCTCCGGGTAATTGTGAACAATGTTCCCGAGGGCGGCCGACGGCGGATTCGGAAGCGGCGATATCCCGCCCTGCGCCGCGTCGGTCGCCGATTTCATGGATGTGCACGCCATCCAGACCACGGGCGTCAGGAACATCGCCGCGATAAGGACGAGCGATGCCATCACCACGATCGTGGCGGTCCGTGAGAGGGGTTTGCGGTGCGTGTCGCTCATGCGCCCCGGTAGTACACCAGCTTCTTGCTCGCCAGGAATGTCAGCCCGGTGAGGATCAGCACGACGAGGAGCTGAACCCACGCCATCGCGCACGCGTAGCCCATCTGCCCGAACACAAACGCGTTGTCGAACATGTAAACGGAGTAGAACGTCATCGAGTTGGTCTGCCCGCCGGGCGTTGCGGCCCGCACGATGAACGGCACCGTGAAGAGCTGCACCGCGCCGATCAACAGCGTCACCACGTTGCACAGGATCACCGGCGAGATCATGGGAAGCGTGATGTTGAGAAATTTCCGCACGGGCCCCATGCCGTCGAGATCGGCCGCCTCATACAGCGAGCTGGGCACCTCGTGCATCGCGGCGACATAGACCACAACCGCCTGCCCCACACCCCAGAGACCCACGATGAGGATCGAGGCCATCGACCACGCGGGCCGCGCGTCGGTGAACCAGCCGGGCCCCTGGATGCCGACTTTGGCGAGCATCCGGTTGATAAACCCGTACTGGGCGTTGAAGAGCCAGAGCCAGATCATGCCCGAAGCAGCCATCGGCACGAGCGTGGGGATGAAAACCGCCGCTTGAAACACTCCCGCGAGCCGCACGCGCGTGCTCAGCAGCCCCGCGATCACGAGTGCCAGCACCGTCGAGAGCGGGACCGCCAGGGCGGCGTACAGCAGCGTCCGCCCCGCCGACGCGAGAAACTTGTCGTCGCTCAGCATCCGAATGTAATTGGCAAACCCGACCCAGAGCGGCGGCTCGAGCAGCGGGTAGTCGGTGAAGCTGTAGTACAGGCTCAGCCCCATCGGCACCAGTAAAAACGCCAGAAACCCTACCACCCATGGGCTGATCCACAGCCAGCCCAGAGCGTTCTCGCGCAGCGCACCGCGGGCTCTCATCAGACAGCCCCCCCACCCTCACCGCGCCGCCGACGCGTCACGTCGCGCGAGCGGTCGAACATCGCCTGGGCCTGCTTATTCAGCGCCGCGAGCTGCGACCCGGCCTCCACCATGTGGTTCCAGATCTGCGGCACGCCATCGTCCATGATCTGCTTGAGCTGCAGCCAGTCGCACGAGCGCGGCGCGAGAAAGCCGCGCGGACTCTTCGCTATCGCGTTGTGTACCGCGATGCCGCGATTAGGATGGTCGCGCACAAACTCCTCGCTGATATCCGTCATCACCGAGTTCTTGAAATGGGCCTTGGCGAGCGTCTCGGACACGTCCCGCCGCTGCGTGTACGCGATGAACTCCATCGACGCCTCGGGATGCCGCGCCCCGCGTGGAATGACCAGGATGTCCGACTCGACAAGCCCTATGGGCGCAACTGGATCGACCAATTCATCCGCCACCGGCACGGGCGCGACGCCGTAGTCCAGCTCGGGCTTGAACGCCGCGATCACGTTGGCGAGCCAGGGCCCCTGCATCGCCATCGCAACCTTGCCGTCGAGCAGCCCGTTGAGCACGGAGGAATAGGAATTGGCAAAGCCCGACTTGAAGGTCTCCACGCGCACCGGCCCAAGCCGCCCGCTCGTCGACGCCATCCACTTGTACGCCCGCCGATTTTCAGGCGTATCCAACGTCGCCTTGTTTGTCTGCCTGTCGTACAACACGCCCCCGCAGTGGTAACCCCACACCCACGACCACCAACCCGGCTCGGTGTGCAAGAATCCGGCCCGGCGGATCGTCCCGTCGGCGTCCACGGCATCAAGCCGCCGCGACATCTCGTCGAGCTCGGAAATCGAACGCGGCGGGCGATCGGGATCGAGCCCCGCCTCGCGAAACGCCGCGCGGTTGTAGTACAGCGCGAGCGTGCCGCCCGTGTTGGGCACCGCCCACGTTCGCTCGACACCACTCGCGTCGGGGTGCCGCATGATGGGCCACACACCCGCCGCATATTGCTCGCGCCTGGGCACCATCGCCGAATCAAAGCCATCGAGGGGCAGTATCCCGCCCATCTCGGCGTAGCCCGGCACGTTGTAGTTGTAAAGACCCACGACGTCGGGCGGATTGCCACCCGCGATGGCGATCATCGCCTTCTGGTCTACGCCCGCCGTCACGAGGTATCGCACATAGATGCGCGACTGGCCCTCGTTGAAGCGATCAACGACGCCCTGCATCGCCCTGCCCTCGTGCCCCGTCCACTTCTCCCAGTAGTCCAGAACGATCCGGCCTCCCGAGGCCTCTTTCGCGCCTCGGGGACCGAACAAGGCGAAGCCCGCACCGCCCAGTGCCATCGCGCCGATCGCGGCACGCCGCGTCATTCGGAGAGTGGACCGCATCGGGCTGGGCGCGTCAGGGCCGGACATGGACGAGAGTGTAACGACCGGAACGATGCCCGTGTGCGCTGCCTCACCGGATTCACCTGGGATACGCATGGCCCCAGTTGTAGAACTGCGGCAGCGAGCCGAACTTGTCGGAGTTCTCGTTGTATTCCTTGTATGAAAGCGTCAGCACCCGCTGATCGCCCATGAGGAAGTTGTTCTTGCCGTCCTGATCGTACGAATCGCTACCCCCGCGAGACGTCCGCTTCTCGTGCCGCGGATACCCGTCGCCCGCGTCGGCCGACCACACCACATCCTCTGGGTGCTTGATGAGCCTGATCTTGCGACCCGAAACGCCGCTGCCAGAATCGCGCCCGTTCACGTTCGTGTTCGAGTCGTTGAACCAGTACTGTGTCCAGTACTCGGCGGGCGTGTTGGTGATGAACGAGGGAGGCCACGCGAACACGCGGCGGCTGGCAAACATATCCGTCTGCACCTGCGTGTCCGACATGTCCGACTTGGTTCCCGGAGCGAGCGGACACCGGAACGCCGTGTACTTCGAGTCGCTCATATACGGGCCAAGGATCATCACCGCGTTGCACTGAAAGAAGAACGGGGAGGGATTTCCCGCAGCGCCATTGGGAATGATCGCGGGGTCCGGGCTCTGCCGCAGGTCAAGGAACGCGGGGTCTCGCTGCTCGTCGAGATACGTCTGCAGCGCGATTCCGATCTGCCTCAGATTGCTCTTGCAGATCACGTCCTTCGCCGCAAGCCTTGCCCGCGCGAGCGCTGGCAACAGCAGACTGATGAGCAGCGCGATGATCGCGATCACCACCAGAAGCTCGATGAGCGTGAATCCTGTCCGAGAACCGGACCCGACTCGACGAACGGCTGCGAATGCATTGAAAGACTTCATAGATTGACCTTTCCGGCCTGGCCTAGTTTACTCTCGATCGCTTCGCTGGCAGCTTTCACCACCCACGTCACCTCGACCTCGACCGCCTTCACACCTTGGAACGCCGACGAGGGAAGCACACACCCCGAAAGAACTTTACCGTTCACTCTCAACACCGCCGCACCGCCTGTGAACGCCGACGCATCGAACCGCACCCGCACGGGCACGCCCCGCCATACCCGTTGCACGCTGACGCGCCCGAGTTGTCTTGGCGGGCAGGGATCAATCGTCAGCCCCTCGCCAGTATCGGTCCAAACGGGCCTGATGCCCAGAATCCACTCCATCGACACACGATTGAGCCACGCCGCCGATCCCGTGTACCAGGTCCACCCGGCGCGTCCCGGCTTCTCCGAGAGCGGGCCATCGACGTTCCCGGGAGTCACATAAGGCTCAGCCCAGTACGCCTCGGCGTCCTGCCCGCGTGTGGGTGGGGAAATGCTGTTCCAGATGCTCGTCACCGCCTCGACATCGCGCATCTTCGCCGCCGCTGCCAGTGCCCACGTCGCGGCGTGCATGTACACCCCGCCGTTCTCGCGGCTCCCGGGGCTGTATCGCGTGATGTACCCGATGTCCGGGTCGGGCGTCGTATACGCGGACGAGAGCAAAAGCGGGCCATAGGGCGTAAGCAGATTGTCCTTCACCGATTGCCACGCCGACCGCGCCCGGGCGGCTGGTGCGATCTCGGTGAGCACGGCCCAGGTCTGCGGATTGAGGTGGATCTTTCCCTCGGCGCATGCGCCCGAGCCGATCCACTCCCCGCTGTCCTTGGTCGCACCGCGATACCACGTGCCGTCCCACGCGTGCGTGTTGACCGCGGCCGCGTAGGCCGTGCGCTTCGCGGCGTACTGATCGGCGAGTGACGTTGCGCCGGCTCTGCTCGCGATGACGGTCCAATCGGCGAGGATCTGACAAAGGAACATCGCAAGCCACACGCTCTCGCCGCGCTCTTCGAGCCCCATCGCCGAGAGCCCGTCGTTCCAGTCGCAGCTGCCGATGAAGGGCAAGCCGCGCTCGCTGGTGCGGGCGAACGTGCGGGCGATGGCGCGCGTGCAGTGGTCGAGGATGGTCCCGCCGCCGCCCACCAGTCGAGGATCGTCCATGAACGGGGCCGTGCGCGAAAGAATCGCCTGATCGCCCGTCTCGCGGATGTACTGGGCAACAAGAAACGGGAGCCAGAGATAGTCGTCGCTGCACGCGGTGTGATTGCCAAAGTCGGCCAGGGCGTGCCACCAGTGGTTCACGCTCCCATCGACAAACTGCCGCGATGCGTGCAGCATGATCTGCTCGCCCGTCCGCGAGGGCTCCAGTGGCAGCCAGACCTGGCTGTCCTGGAGCTGATCGCGAAAGCCCCGAGCACCCGACTGCTGATAAACGCCCGTACGCCCCCACATCCGCCCGCTGATCGCCTGGTAGGGCAGCCAGAAATTGTTGAGCAGATCAAAGTCGGCCTGCTCGCTCTCGATCTGCGTCGGAGCAAGCCGGTCCAGCCATGCCTTGGTCGCCGAATCTACCGCCGACCGCGCCGTGTTCGCGTCGCTGTACTTGTCGATCAAAACGAGCGTCTCGGGCTCCGTCGCCGCGATTGCAATGACAAAGTGCAGCGAGGCCGAGCCCCGCGCCGGAATGGAAAGGTCGCCGCCCAGCACCGCCATCGAGTCGCTGAAGCGGCCAAAGCCCACCGGGGTCGCCGGAGGGTGCGCCAGAGCGAGCGGATTCGTGTACGAGCCGTAGCGGCCCAGAAACGCCGCCTTGTCGCCCACCGCCAGATCGCGGTCAAACCGCACGCCCGCGACCGAGTGGGCCGCGACATATGGCCATGGCATATTCCAGTGGTCTCGCTCGTGCTTGCTGGGAATGTCCCACATGTTCTTCGTTGCCACCGCAGCCCGGCGGGTTGCGTCGTAGTGGGTCGTGAAGAAGAGCTTGTGAAACTCTCGCTTGGCATCGGGCGCGACGCCGCAGCACCATTCCATCGCGCTTGCGATGCGAAGCCTTCGCGCGCGATCAGTGATATTCGTGAGCTTGACGAGCCACACCTCGACGTTGTCGGCCGGCGCGACCGCGAGGGTCCACTCGGCGTCGATCCCGTCGAAGCGGGTCTTGAACGTGGACGCACCCAGGCTGTGGATGCACTCGTAGGAGTCGTACGCGGAGCGGCACGGGGCCGGAGCGAGCGACCAGAGCTTGCCCGAATCCAGATCGGTGCAGTACAGGAACTTGCCCGACGCGTCGCGAACCAGGTCCATCTCCCACCGCGTGATCACATTGTGCTGGGCGTCGTCAAGAAATGAGAACCCGCCCCCGTTGTGCGTCAGAACCATGCCATACCGCCCGTTGCTGATCACGTTGGACCAGGGCGCGGGCGTTCCAGAATCCGTGATGTGAAAGGCTCGTCCTGTGGGGTCGAAGTGACCGTAACGGTTGCGAAGCATCGGCTCGTCCCTGGCGTCCTTCTACCCCTGAGAACCTGTGGGGCCCCATCCTGTTGTTCACCCTGTTGTCAACCACCCTGAAACTCGCTGGGACGGCATTACCCGTCCCGGCGATGCGTGTATCGAAACCCGTCGATGAATCCCTCGCCGCGAGACAGTGCGCGAAAGGACACGGGCGGGAAAGTCTGATCAGCGACGGCGACGCAGGCCGACGAGGGTCACAAGGCCGAAGATCGCGCCCGACGCCGGGGTCGGAATGATCTTGATGTTGGTGTAGTTCAGGTCCACAAAGTCGTTGACGAACGGGTTGCGCTGGTTCTGGCTGTAGAACGAGATTTTGCTGCCGTCATTGATGCCGTTGAAGGCAGGATCATCGAACTTCTTGACGCCCGAGGAGACGCCGTTGAAGATCGCCTCGTAGGCAGCCTGTCCGCCACCCGAAGGGGCGAAGTAGTTGAACTGGACAGCGACGGTCGTGCCGCGCGTGTAGGCACCGCCGCCGAAGCCCGTGAAAGGGAGGCCGCCGCCGAAGATCGCTGATTCGCCGTCGGAGGCGACCATGAAGGGTCCCTCGTTATCCCAGCCGTCGGGGTGGTGATTGGCGAAGAACAGACCGGCTTCCTTGCGGGGCGAGCCAGCAAACGCATCCAGATTGACGTTGAACGAGATCTGGAACGAATCCGCATTGGCGAAGAGGTAATCGCTCACACCGTCGGCCGAAAACGTCGCGTAGTGCTTGTTCGCGTAGTTGCCCACCGTGCCGGCGGCGAAATCCTCGCGCACATGGAACGACGAGGGGGTCGCGGAGGTGGACAAGACCGACGTGGGGAAGTCGTTGTACACACGCTCGTGAACCACCAGACTGT
>JAYVUC010000045.1:0-18577 GCA_043788295.1 Phycisphaerales bacterium | reverse complement strand
TCCAGCGGTGGTGGGGCCTACGTGACGGCTTCGCCCGCTCTGGGCTACCGCTTTACGGTCACCGTTGGCGCCGACGCCACGGTCCGTACGATCGCCCTGACCCTTGACCAGTCAAGAACGGCGTGATGACCTACCACGAGAACTCGAACTCGACAACAGGCACCAGAACAACGGACTGGAGCATCACTGGTGCCACGATCCATGTTGTACCGGCACCTGCGTCGCTCGCGTTGGTAGGAGTCGGTGGGCTTGTGGCTGGTCGTGGCCGCCGGCGCTGAGGCATCCAGATTGGGGCTTTCGTTGTGGGCCTGTGTGGCTTTTTCGGCCGGGCGTCGCTCGGTTGGTGGACTGATACGAGTTTCATTTTCTTTCCGCGTGTTGATCTACCAGCGCCGGGCGAAGAAGCGCGACGATTCGGAGGATCTCATCGTCGGCGTAAGAGCGCGATGGAACTGGAATCCGCATCAGAGCCCTCGGCGCAAGCGGGGGGGGGTGGGCGCGGGGCGATCGTTCGCGCCGAATGACAGGCGGGCGCACGGGGATTGTGCTCGCTGGTGCTTGCGGGTCGGACAGGGTCTCAGACGTCTGTGGGCGGTCGTTGTGGGAAAGGGTATCGTTGGACGCGAATGGTGGCCTGTGACGAACGCTTGCTGGCGGGTGGGGCGCTGAACTCTCTACCCCCCACCCCGCGGCTTGCGCCGGGGGCTCTGAAGGATTCGAGGTGCGGGCGCGGCGGAGTGAAGGGGTGTATCATCGCCCCCTGTGCTTGAGACGTTTTTGCAAACCCTGATGGATGGGCTGGCGGTCGGAAGCCTGTACGCGCTGATTGCGCTGGGCTACACGATGGTGTACGGCATCCTGAAGTTCATCAATTTCGCCCATTCGGACGTGTTTGTGCTGGGGGCGTGGCTGTCGTACACGATCGCGGTTTCGGGGGGGCTGTCGGCGGATGCGGCGACCCCGATCGTGCCGTGGATCTGGTGGACGGCGGGGATGGCGGTGGGGGTGGCCCTGGTCGCACAGGTGTACGACCGGGTGATCTTTGAGCGATTGCCAACGCAGGCCAAGGAGAGGCTGCCTGGGCCTGGGATGGGAACGACATTCTCGATCGTGGGCGTGTGGGCGTGGGTGGCGATCGGGCTTGTCTTGCTGGCGCGCGGGATCGGGGAGGGGTCGGCGGAGGGGAGCGTTGCAAGAACGGTGGCGGGCGGGGTGATTCTCGTGGCGGCGATGACGATCTGCGGTCTGGTGGGGTTCAGCCTCGAGCGGGCGGCGTACAAACCGCTGCGCAAGGCTCCGCGGCTCAACGTGCTGATCACGGCGATCGGCGTGAGCCTGCTGCTGCAGAACACCGGGCAGTTGCCCTGGATGTTTGGTACAAGCCCGCGCAAGATGCCCATGCTGTTGACAGACAGCACGCTGGCGACCTTTGGCGCGGGCTCGGGTCGGGTGAATCTGCGGCTGATTGATGTGGTGGGTGCCGGCACGGCGGTGGTGCTGATGGTGTTGCTCGATATTCTGGTTTTCCGAACCAAACTTGGACGGGCGATGCGGGCGGTGAGTTTCAACGATCGCAACGCGGCACTGATGGGGATCCCGGTTGATAAGGTCATCAGCTTCACGTTTGTGCTGGGCGCGACGCTTGCGGCGGCGGCGGGCTTTTTGTTCGGGCAGAAGTATCCGGGCTTGAACCAGGCGGCGGCACCGATCTGGGTGCTCCTGGGGCTCAAGGCCTTTGTGGCAGCCGTTGTCGGGGGAATCGGAAATATTCGTGGGGCGATGCTGGGGGGGCTTTTGATCGGGTCGATTGAGATGTTCGCCAAGCGGTATCAATCGTCCACGATCGCGGATATCTATGTGTTTGCAATCCTGATTCTTGTGCTGCTGTTCAAGCCCACGGGGATTTTGGGCACAAAGTTTCAGGAGAAGGTCTGATCGGTTGTCCGGTGCCGCTGGGCGGGCGCCGGTGAGGAGAAGTGCTGGTGGCAGAGCTTGGGATCCAGGCCCGCGAACTTCGACCGGCCCTTGCGCCAACGGCGGCGTTGAGCGTGGTGCCGTTCGCGACGGTGTTGCTGCTGGCGATCCTTGCGCAGATGGTGATGGGACCGTGGCTCGTGGGGAAGGGATGGGACTTTCAGGCGAAGCTCGCGGTGGATATAGCGACCTCGATCGTGCTGGCGGTGAGCCTGACGATGGTGAACGGATTTACAGGGCAGTTCTCGATCGGGCACGCGGCGTTCATGGCGGTGGGGGCGTATACGTCGGCGATGATCGTGTACTACGGGTCGTACAGGATTTACGGGAACGTGAACCTGCATGGGGGGCTCCTGAGCTCGATGCTCGCGCACCGCGAGGGAGCCTGGGTGACGTGGGCTGACCTGCTCTTTGGCGGCTCGCTGGTGGCGGGCGGGGCGATGGCGGCGGTGTGCGGGTACATCGTGGGGCTGCCGTCGCTGCGACTCAGGGGCGACTACCTGGCGATTGTGACGCTGGGGTTTGGCGAGATCGTGCGGGTGCTCATCCAGACCCAGACCACCGAGGTGCTCTCGGAGGGAGCGAGTGTCACGCAGGAGCACCTGAACTCGATCACTGTGTGGAATGGGATGGTGCCGGTTGACGACTCGATGACGGCGGAGCACATCGCCAAGGTTCCCTGGTATCTGTGGTCGAAGTACACGGGCGGGGCTCTGGGCTTCAGCGGGCTCCCTTCGTACGCCAGCCTCTTTTGGGTCGTTCTGGCGGCGGGCGTGACGTTGGTGGTCGCATTTCGGCTCAAGCGCAGCAGTTTCGGGCGGGCGTTTTTGTCGATCCGCGAGGATGAGATCGCCGCGAGCTCGATGGGGGTGAATGTCACCGGGTACAAAGTGCGAGCCTTTGTGATTGCCGCGTTCTTTGCGGGCATCGCGGGCGGGCTCTTTGCGCACACGATCGGGGTGCAGCTCAACCCCGCGGAGCTGGGCTTCCAGAAGTCGTTCGACATCATCATCATGGTGGTTCTGGGCGGGCTGGGGTCGATCTCCGGGGCGTCGCTTGCGGCGGTGATCGTGACGATTCTTCCCGAACTATTGCGGCGTCCTGACGCGCTGGCGGGCCCTTGGGGATGGGGATCGTCGCTTGCGGTCATCGATGTCGGGGTGCTTGTGATTGTTGGGCTGTGGCTTTTTGGGCGATCGACAAGGCTGGGAATCGCTCTTGTCGTTTCGGGTGTGGCGATGCTCAATTTCTGCGGCCTGGCACTGTTGGCGAGAGAGTACAAGATCAATCTGGGCGACTATCGCATGGTGATTTTCGCGCTTGCGCTGATCTCCATGATGCTCTTTAGGCCCAACGGGCTGTTTGGGGTGCAGGAGATCTGGGACCGTCCGCTTTGGAGGGACATGTTCCGCAAGGCCGCTGCCTCCAAGATGGCGGGGGGGGGGAAGGCATGAGTGGACCGATCCTCCAGGTGACGGGCGTGAACAAGTCCTTCGGCGGCCTCAAGGCGGTGCAGGATTTCAATCTGTCGATGAACGCGGGCGAGATACTGGGGCTCATTGGGCCCAACGGGGCAGGCAAGACGACGTGCTTCAATCTTCTTACGGGGGTCTATACGCCCGACACGGGCGAGGTGAGGCTTGAGGGGCGGTCGATCGCGGGGACCAAGCCGCACAAAATTGCGGGCCTGGGCATGGCCCGCACGTTCCAGAACATCCGGCTTTTCGGCGAGCTGTCGGTGCTGGACAACGTGAGGCTTGCGAGTCATTTGCGGGTGACGCACACGATGCTGGGGGCGGTGCTGCGGACTCCCTGGCACAAGGCTGAAGAGCGGGCGATACGCGTGCGGGCGATGGACTTGCTGAAGGTTTTCGGGCTCGAATCGCGGACTGAGGAGCAGGCCAAGAGCCTGCCGTATGGCGATCAGCGGCGGCTGGAGATTGCGCGGGCCTTGGCGACCGAGCCGCGTGTGCTGCTGCTCGACGAGCCCGCAGCGGGGATGAATCCGCAGGAAAAAATCGAGCTTCGCAAGCTGATTCTGGGTGTGCGGGAGCGTTTCGGGGTGGCGATTCTGCTCATTGAGCACGACATGGGCGTGGTGATGAATCTGTGCGAGCGGATCACGGTGCTGAACTTCGGGCAGACGATTGCGACGGGGACGGCGACGGAAGTGCAGGGCAATCCCAAGGTCGTCGAGGCATATCTGGGAACGGAAGCGGGCACGGAAGCGGGTGTCGCATGACGACGGCGATGCTGGAGATCCGCGATCTGGTGGTGAGCTATGGGGCGGTGCGGGCGTTGCATGGGGTCTCGCTGCGTGTAGAGCAGGGCGAGGTGGTGACGCTCATCGGGTGCAACGGGGCGGGAAAGTCGACGACGCTGCGGGCGATTTCGGGGCTGGCGCGGGCGTCGGCGGGGTCGATCGAGTTTGAGGGGCGGGCGATACACCGGATGCCGCCGCACGAGATTGTGCGGATCGGGGTGGCGCACGCGCCGGAGGGGCGCGGGATCTTTGCGAACATGACGGTGGACGAGAATCTGGAGCTTGGTGCGTACACGCGGAGCGACAAGGCGGGGATCGCCAGGGACCGCGACTGGGCGTTGTCGCTGTTTCCTCGGCTTGGGGAGCGGCTGCGGCAGAACGCGGGGACGCTCTCGGGCGGGGAGCAGCAGATGCTGGCGATCGCGCGGGCGATTCTGACCAAGCCGCGGCTTTTGTTGCTCGATGAGCCGAGTCTGGGGCTTGCGCCACAGGTGGTGCAGACGATTTTCAAGATCGTGCGTGAGATCAACGCGGCGGGGACGACGATCCTGCTGGTCGAGCAGAACGCGCACATGGCGTTGAAGGTGGCGAACAGGGCGTATGTGCTGGAGGTGGGCGAGATCAAGATGAGCGGGCCGGCGGCGGAGCTGGCGGCGAGCGACGAGGTCCGAAAGGCGTACCTAGGCGTGGGGTAAGGGCTTGCGGGCTGGGGCTGCGTTGGGCGCTTGGGAACTGTTGGATGCTGGCGGCGGCGGAAACGGGTAGACTACCGTCCTACGGGTGCCCGCAGGGTGGCGGGTGGGGCGGCTGGCCATTGGAGTGATCGTTGAGCAGTTTGTTTCCCAACTTTGTGTTTTCCGAACTGCCGTCGGAGCTGCCGCAGGGCTTTCTGGCGGTGCCGCTGACATTGGAGCAGCAGGCGTCTGCGAGCCGCGTGTGCGTTGTGGTGAGGAGCGCACGCGACGGGGCGGCGTCGGGCAAGGGTGTTGAGCAATCGCCGCTGATTGTGCTGCGGGAGATGCTCGACGCGCGGGTGCTGCTGGGTGCTTTGTGCGACGCGGGCGGGGCGGTGCATGAGTTTCTGGAAATATGGGTGCAGGACGTGGCGGGGCTTTCGAGCGCCCTTCCGACGTACCGCGAGTCGCAGACCAACGCCACGCTCGACGAGCGGTGGGGGGTGCGGGCGTCGGCGGTGGAGCGGGTGAACCACGGCGGGCGGCTCTCGACGGGATGGGAGACAGCCCACCCCGAGCCGATGTTTGTCGACGTGAAGCGCGGCGTGCCGCTGCGTGCGATGGATCGTGCGGGAATGCCATGGGTGCTCTGCGAGGACGATGAGTTCCTGCGTCGCAAGGGCAAGCTGGGATATGGCGAATCGCTGGAGCGATATCTCTATCTGCCAGCCAGTGGTGAGAAGTCGAATCTGGTCGGCATCGCCGGGCCTGAAGCGTTGTTGCCCTTTGACCTTCCCCGGGCGGTTGGGCTTGGGGCGGACGCGGTGGCGGTGAACCCAGGCGGGGGTCTGATGCTCGTGTTGCCGCTCGCGCAGGTGAGCTTTGAGCAATATGTGGACGCGATGGGCGGGGCGGGTCAGGAAGGCTCACCCGAGAGCATCCTTCGGCAGCGGGCGCAGCAGGTCTCGGGAGCGAGCGGCGAGGTCTCGCGGAACGGGGCGTCATACGGGGGCATGGCGGGCTGGTTTGGTCCCATGTCGGCGAGCGCGAATCGAAGGCTGGGCGAGGTGCTCCATCTCAAGCTGAGAATGCTGTCTGAGGCGGTCGGAGCGGTGCGGTCGGCGAGTGAGTCGGGGCCTTTGTTGAATGTCCACGCGGATAGCTTTCGCGTGCGGCTTGTCGAGGGCGGCAACGGCTCGGCGGGGTTGCCCATGTGGTGGACGGGCCGCGTGTCGCTGGTGATGCCCGGCGAGGCGATCGAGCTGCCCATTCCCGCGGCAAAGGCGAAGTATTTCCTGGTGGGCACCGACCGGCTTTCGGTCTATTCGCCCACGACGATGCGGAGCTCGATCCAGGGGCGCGGGGTCATGCGGTTGCGCCGCGTGGTCGATGCGGCGACGGGGTCGAGCGGGGGAACTCCGGCGAGCGAGTCTGGGCTGCAATTCGGGACGTTCTTTGAGGGAACGCTGGCGAGCCATGAGCGGCTCAGTCTTGGGCCCAACGATCTGATCTGGCTTCGGATGACCGTGGCGGGCGTGCGTCTGGATTGCTATGCGACGACGCAGGGCAAGCCGGGCGGCATCGCGGGCGAGCTGCGTATCCAGACGCTGGCGCAGGAATATCCGCCCGAGACAGTGGCGCGGCTGAGGCAGGCCGAGGGCGTGCCGATTCCCGATGTGATGTTCGAGGTGCTGCCGCTGCTCTCGACGCCGTTTGATTTGTATTCGATGGGAGTTCTTGCGGCACGAACGCTCTTGGTGAATCAGACGACGACGCTTCCGGTGGTGCTGGACGATCTGCTGAGCCTGGGCGGAATGCTCGCGGGTGAGAAGGCTCCGACCGATCCGTCGATCGATCACACGGTGGCTCTTGGCGAGATGATCGGCAAGGCCCTGGCGGCCGAGCCACGGCTCTTGGAAGCCCTTGGCAGCCATCGACTCGTGAGCGACAAGGTCGATACCGCCATTGCGGCGGCACTCATTCCCGGAAAGCTCTGGAATCAGGTGCTGGCGACGATTTTGCGGACCTTTCCGGGCATGGGGTGGTTCTCCAAGTGCAAGGACTATGGCGATGCCCCCAGCGGTGCTCCGTACCGCGTGTATGACGCGCTCTTGGACAACCTGCACGGGCTGCTGATCAAGACCAGGTCATTGATGGTCTCGGATCAGGCACTTTCGCGCGAGGTGCAGGGCGTTGTCAGGGAGCTTTTGCTCCGAGTGTGAAAGCTGTGCTCTGGCGGGTTTGGGAGATTGTCTGTCACCCTTTTTCGGTTGGGCTTTGACGGGCGGCTCCAATTCATGTACCCTTTGCAGACTCCGGCGGCGTGTCCCCAAACGGGTGGCCACGAGCCGGGCAGGAGATTTATCATGCCTCGAATCCTCAGCGTTTCCATTCTCGCGTTGGTTTCAACCCTTCTGATCGGGTGTCAGAGCAAGCCCACCGCCGGTGCCTACGACCTTGTCGTGACGCTCGATCCGACGCTCAAGAACCCCGATACCAAGCGCTTCCCGCCGGTGACCTGCCAGGTGGTCGGCGTGGCGAACAAGGACGAGCGTGACCGGCTCTTGTCGAACTCGGTGGCGTCGCAGCTGGGCAAGAACGCCGACGACCTCAACGCGTCGAACGTGAAGACGTTTGACCCCAGCCAGTCGGCAACGGGCTCGATGGTGATTTCCAAGACCGACCCGATCTGGGCGAAATGGAAGAGCCCTCAGTTCATCGTGATCACGACGAACATTCCCGACGTGAAGGCGGGGCCGGGGGGGAATATGCAGGATCCGCGGCGGGTCTGGTTCTCGACCAACACGCTGAGGTGGAAGGGTGCGGAAGGCACGATCTCATTGCGTGTGATGCGTGACCGGATCGTGAAAGAGACGCAGGAAACGCAGCTCAAGCCCGAGCAGATCACGCCCGACGAGTTTTGACACTCGGGGAGCCCGGTGTGTGCGGGTGCTGTGAATTGTGAATCCCCTCGCGGGGTGGAACGATCGGGCGCGTCACCGATCGTTGCAGGTGATAGCCGATTGATGGCGCGATAGGGACCGGCATGGCTGTCTGGGGCGAGTACGAGTCTGGCAAGGAGCTCGCGCAGAGCGGCGTGGGAGTTCTGTGGGCTGCGCGGCCCGCAGGTGCGCCCGACAGCGAAGAGAAGTTTGTCATCAAGACCAACGAGGGGCTCCTGTTCCTGGGAGATTCGGAGCAGACCGAACGTGGGTCGGCATTGTTTCTTGAGGCGGCGAGCGCACAGAAGGCGTTGACGGATGCGGGTGGGTCGGGCTGGGCCCGGATTCTGGAAATCGGCAGGGCCGACGCGGGCGCGTTCTACGTCGCGGACCGTTACGAGCGGAGCGTTCAGAAGCTTGTGGTTCGCGGGATCAAGGTCGGAGCACTGGGGCTTCGGCAAGTCGTGTCGGGTATCGTGGATGCCCTGATCGAGCTGCGCAACCGGGCTTCGAGGCCGCACGGGAATCTCAAGACGACCAACGTGCTCATCGGCGGCCCTGATGGCCCGACAGTTGACCGAGACCCGATTGTTCTGACCGATCTCAAGCCTTCATCAACGCTTTCGGCCAAGGATGCCGATGAGGACGTGCGGGCGATCGGGCGGCTCGTCTACGAGATGGTGATGCTCCGCTCGCCACGCGACAATGTGGGGCTGACGGTGAGCATGACGGCGGACTGGTCTCGCCTGGGCGGGGCGGCATTGGTATGGATCGACTTTGTCAATCGGCTGCTGGATGTGACATCCGGGCGTGCGTTGCCCGATCTGACAGAGCTGAAGGAGATGATCCCGGGCTCGGGTTCGGCGGCGAAGGCGGGGCGCAAGCTGCCGCTTCTGGCGGTTGGCGCGGTGGTGGCGCTGGCGGCTGTGGCGGGGACGATCTACTTTGTGATGAGGCAAAAGCAGGGGGTGATAGTGCCACCTCCGCCACCTCCTCCAGCCGAGGCCATCGATGATGTCAAGTGGAAGGGCCTACTGGGCTTCATCGAGAACGTGCTCTTACGGCGGGCGAACATCAAGGAACAATTGGTTGGCGACGACAAGGTTTGGGGCAAGGTGTCTGAGGAGGTGCGGAGCGTGTTGGGCGCCTCGAATCTTGAGATGCCCTGGGACTTTCTTGACATGCCTGACAAGGGATGGGGAAACTACGCCATCCTGAAGACACCGCCGTATTTCCCTTCCGGTTGGGATGGTCCGACAGGAATCGCCAAGGGCAACGCGAAGAAACTCGAGGAATGGCGTGGGAAGGCGGCGGTACTGTTCAATCAGGCCAAGACGGTCGATTCGTGGATGAAGGGTATTCTTCCTGCGGATCCCGAGAAAGAATGGCAAGTATCCGCGTGGGCGACGTTTGGTTGGACTGCACAGAGCAACGAGCTCGACCGGTTCAGGAAGATGCTGTCGCCGGCGATGGGTGAGATGAAGGAGATCAAGGGGGATGATCTGGCGGCTGCGATCCGCTTTGCCGAGCAGGGCAAGCAGCTCGCCGATGCGAGCAAGGGGCTCGCGGACGCGGTGAAGAAGCTGGAGGATTCCGGGGACGAGGCGTTGAAGCAATTTGGCGGGGCGATCAGGGAGTACACACAAGTTGCGACGGTGCCCGATCTCAAGAAGCGCGTCGATGAGGTCCAGGAACTTGCAAAGCGGATCGGCACAAAGCTGGACGACAAGTCGAATTGGGACTACTCGATGTTCAGCACGGGCTTCAAGCAGAAGCACGCTGTCGAGATGGGCGGCGGGGAAAAGAAACTTTCGTTCCAGGATTTTTCGGTGTGGGCCGAGCGTGCAGGTGATGCGGAGTTTCAGCGCAAGGACAGCCTGACCGCCAAGATTCGTGACCATGCTACGGCGGCGGTTGCGAAGTCTGACGGTGGCTTGCGGGAGCTCGAAAGGACAGTCGCAAGTCCCAAGCGGCTGGAAAGGCTGCTGACGAGCCTCAGGAAGCGTACCCCGCAGGAATTGGACGTTGAGACGCTTCGTACGAATCTCAAAGAAGCGAAGTCCGCGGCGGAATCGCTCGCCAAGGCGATTGTGTTCAACTCTAACAAAGACGCGCTTGAGCAGCAACTGGCCACGGCGGAAGGGCTCGCAAAGCGGGCCGACGAGGTTCGTAACGGGGAATACGAGACAATCGAGGCACTCGTGGAGGCGTCCAGGAAGAAGGCGGACACGCTTGAACCAGGCTTTCGAGAGGCGCTCAACAAGCAGATCGACCGGGTCGCGGCCTCGAAGCCTGCGTCCGAGGGTCTGGGTGCGGCCCAGGAAGAGCTGGAAGAGGGCTGGCTTGTGGGACTGCGGAAATTGCAGGAGGCTGTGGCAGCCGCCCTGCCCGCGAAGTTTGATGCTCCTGGAATCGATGCCTCGATGCTGGATGCGCCTCGTGCCGCCGCGATGAAAGCGGTTGGCGATGCGGTGAAGGGGCTCCCGACAGACCAGGACATCAGTGGCGTCGCCTCGCTCCCGTCGGTCCGCGCCTACGTGGATTTCAGGAAAAATCTCGCAGGGGTTGCTGCGGACGTCGCGGCATCTGCGACGTTGATGAAGAGCGGCGCTTGGGAAGCAGAGGATGTTACTGGCAAGAGGGCGCGTGCCGCCATTAGCGCTTCTCTGGCGATCAAGGCCATTGCCGATGGAAAGGTGGTGCCTGAATCCCTGGCGGCATGGAAGCAGGACTATGACGAGGTTGAGAAATTGCGAGGCGCACTGCTTGGCCCAGTTGCCCCGGCGTTCGATGAGGCGGTGAAGGGTGTCGTCAAGCCTCCCGAAGGTGTCGTTATCAATCGCCTGATGCTCATGTGGGCGTTGGTACGAAAGGCCGACGCTGCTTCTCCCTCGCTTGACAAGACAAGGCTTCAAACCCTGGATTCTGCGGCGAGAGCGGTCTTGCTGAAAATCGAGGCGAGAACGCCCGCCCAGGCTGAGCAGCTCAGGTTGCAGGTTGCCGCCGACAAGGTGAAAATGTGGACCGAGTTCATGGTGCGTGTGGCTGCGGTGCCGGACGAGTCCAAGCGGGCCGAGGCGCTGATTGCCGGACGCGACGAGATGAAGAACTTCGGGATCGGCGAGTTGAAGCCCGATGCCGAGCCGCTCAGGTCGATGCCGGGCACGCGATACAACATCGTTCTGTCGCGGCTGAAAGAAGAGTCGCGGAAGCTCGAGTCCAATCCGGCGGGCAAGGGCAAGGACGATGCTGCGCTGGCGGCGCGGAAGGCCGACGCGGGGAAGGTGGGAGCGTTGCTGAAGCGGCTGCAAGCCGTGTCGTTGAATCTTGATGCGGTTGACAAGCCGGTGATCGACGAGCTTGACAAGGCCTCCAAGGCGTTCGACAAAGCGGCATTCAAGGCCGACGAATCGGGCCCGATGACCCCCGGATCACCGGGCGCGGCGGAGTGGACGCTGGGGACAGTGGGGCCGAACGAAGAGTCGGTGTCGTACAAGTGGAACGGGCACGAACTGGTATTCCGCAAGCTCGAGATAGACGGGCAGTCGTCGTATCTCTGCACGCGGGAGGTCTCACTGGGGTTGTTCATCCAGGTGGCGGAGGGTGCGGGCGTGGAGGGAGTCATGCCGGGCGAGAAGTTTTCTCTGACGAAGCTGCCCGATGATACTGTAAAGTTTGACACTACCATAACCGGTCCGCGCGCGTGGAAGCTCAAATCGGTTGGGAGTGGCATCGAGGTGTCGAAGGGTGTTGCCAACGATCTCTTCGGCTGGTATCCGTTGCCGGTTGCCAACAAAGATTTCAACCCTCCCACGGGGATCACCTTTCTTCCGCTCGGTGTGAGTGTGGCACCGCCTTCGCTCGACCTTCCGATCCAGTACATTTCTCCAGCGTCGGCCGCGTTTGTCGCCCATCGGATCGGTTGCCGATTGCCGACGAAGGGCGAGTTTGTCGGGGCTCTGGCAGCGGGTGCGAGCGATCCGGTGGGCCCCAATCTTCGTGACGAGGCGTGGAAGGCCGTGTTCAAGCAGATGCAGGCAGAGGTGGACGGGCCTGCGAACAGAGCGGCTACAGCCAAACTCAAGCCATGCTTTCCCAGCGCGGGTATTTTCACCCCTGAGTTCATCAAGGGCCGCCGCACGGACGCGGACGCCGATTTCCATGCGGGAATGAATGATGGGACACTATTCTTCAGGAGCGTCGAAGCACCGGCGACGGAACTTTCCGACCTTGAGGGCAACGTTGCCGAGTACGTCGCTGCCTCTCCCGAGGCGGCGGACACGTTGGCACGTCTAGCCGACGAATCACTCCGCGCCTTACCCCCGTCTGAAGCGTGGAAACCGGCGGTCGAGGGTAACATCTTTGTGATCGGCGGATCGGCACTCTCACCAAGCAAGGTTGGCGAGTGGCTCTACGACAACAAAGTTGCCTACCCCATCAATACGAAGAACGCCAACTATGTCAAAGGTTTCTCCGACGTCGGCTTTCGCCTCGCGTTCTCCGCGTCGGGCGGCAGCGGCTCGCCCATCGACATCGCCAGGAAGGCTGTCGAGGGGGCCAAGTACGCCGCGGTCAAATAGTCGCGGGTGAGCGTCGGGGTGTCGATCAAGTCAGTCTTCGGACGAGATGCTCTTGGGGCCTTCCTTGCCCGCGACGCGCTCCATGTATCCCTTGCCCTTGCGCTCGTACTTGGTGAAGCCCAGGCGGTCCAGGTTCTTGTTGGAAAGGGCTGCCTTCCCCTTCACGTCCGACCACTTGCCGGCGATGTTGGGGGCGACGATCGCGCGCCTGCATGGCTTGGCGGTGCCGGGCTGCTTGGAAAGCGTGGGCTCTTTCATCGACTGAACAGTCTCGAACGTCTCGCCCGTGGGGGTGCCGGCTTTGTCGAGGATCTCGTAGAGATAGGTGGGCATCGGTGTGGCCTGTGGTGAGGGAGTTTGAGAGTCTGCGGCGAACGAACCATGAGAGGGCGGGGGGCCGATGAAATCAGCCGAAGCTGCGGCCCGATTCTAGATCGACCATTTTCCACTTGAGCTTGCGGCACAGGCGTTCGAGCACGGGCCAGGCGATCTCGTCGTCGGTCATGGTGACCATCGCCTGCATGACAGACTCGGTCGTGGTCGCAAGCTCAACGATCATTCCCGGGCCGTGCAAAACCTCTGTGCCAGCCGACGCCGAACGCGGCGACCCGTCGGGGCTCGTGTTGTAGTGTTCGAGGGCGGCCTTCACGTCGCGGTGCGACCCCAGGGGCGTCTGGGGTTGCCCTTTGGCGGAGCCGTTCATGAGTACGACCTGACGTTTGGGCACTTCGATCACTCCTCACTTCATCACGGCTGATCATCATCGTTGTCATCGGCTTCGGGACCGTCGTCAAAGTCATCATCGAACTCGTCGTCGGTTGCCAGCGACGGATCGCGCGGCACCCGCACCACCGGGCCGCGGGCCTTCACGAGTTCGGCCGCCGCCGCGAGAAGCCGCTCCAGCGGCACGGGCTTGAGCAGATAGCGGTCGACGCCCAGGGACTCGGCATACGCCTGATGCCGCTTGCCCTCGTTGGCCGTGACCATGATGACGATGGGGCTGTCGTTCTTGCCCTTGATCTTCTCAACGACAAGAAACCCCGAGCGTTTGGGCAGCATCATGTCGAGCACGACGATATCGGGCGGGTCTTCGTTGCACACGCGGACAGCCTCGTTGCCGTCCATCGCCAGCGCGGTCATCGCACCCTCGGATTGAAAGGCCGCGTCGATCGATTCGAGCACGTCCTTGTCGTCATCGACGATCAGCACCCGCACGTCTTCGAGTCGGCCCGGAACTTGGGACATGGGTGATTCTCCGCATGAACAGTATGGGGGGAACAGGGGCAAGGGTGTCTCATACGGGCGAAAGGGCCGCCTGGGCCGAGCCGCGTTCGCTCCTTTCGACAACTCTCGCCACGTCGTCCGCCGTCATCCAGGGCAGGAGCGAAAGCTTCTCGCGCAGGGCGGGCGGGAAGGGCTTGCCGGTCTGCTCGTGGGGCGGGCGGCTTCTCCAGATACGGTGCATCCAGAGATACTGATCCGGCGCGAGCAGAATCATTCGCTCCATCGCACGCCGATAACGCGCCGTCAGGTAGAAGAGCGGGTCGGGATGCGTCGCCCAATCCTCGGGCCCAAACGAGTCCACGATCTCAACCTTGTACCGCATGCCGGCCCGCTGCGTGTCGGTGAGCCCTTTGGCCGCCGCCTCCTGGGCGGTCATCCGCCTGGCAAACCCGCACACCATCGTCGCGTTGAACTGCATGGCGAGCAGCCCGATCGACTTGTACGTGCTGGTGAGGCGGCCGAAGAACGGGACGAAAATGCCCCTGTGCCCGCCGTTCTGGTCGGCCACCAGCCCGATGGGCTTTCCCCGCGCCAGCACCTTTGGCAGCTCATGCACCGCCCCGAACTTGCTCACCAGCGAGAGCCCCTGACGCTGGCGGCTCTCGCGGAGCCACAGGTCCAGGGGCTCCAGATCCAGCGGGCGATACACCGCGTGCAACGGGAACCCCAGCATCCCGATCGTGCTGCCGATCAGCTCCCAGTTGCCCACATGTCCCGTGATCAGAATGCAGGGTCGATCCGACAGCAGGCTCGACAATGTCGTGGTGAGGTCGGGCAGCGCGATGTGATTGAGCCACCCGTCGAAGTTCAGCTTCCGGGGTGTGAAGGCGAGCTCAACGGCGAGGCGGAAAAGATGGGCGTACGCGTCCAATGCGTGCGAACGCCTCTCCTGGGGTGCCCAGTGCGGAAAGACTTCTTGCAGATTCTCGTCGGCACGACGGAGGCGGTTGCGATTGAGGTGTGTCCCGCCAAAGGCACGCCCCAGGTTGGCCGCGATCTCGGCCATCACCGGAATCTGTCCCATCAGCGGGAGGGAGATCGCGCTGCGGAACGCCAGGGCGAGCGGGCCGTGCAGGAAGCGGGGAATGGGGCTGGGTTGTTTGCTGGCCACGAGTTCAGGTGCGTTGGGGAAGCACGGAGCGACGCGGTGTGAGGGTATCGCACTCCGCCAAGAAAAACCGCGTGCCTGAGGCACGCGGTTTGGGTGTCAAGGAAGATTCAATACCGGGGACTCAGCGGCTCCTGGTCGTGGGTTTGCCGATGAGCGTGAAGAGGCGATTCTGATTGAGCACGGGGACGCTCGACGACTGAGCCGCCTTGTAGTACTCGTCATACCGGGCGGCCTCGGTTTCGATGCGAATATATTGCTGCACAACCTCGTAGGGCACATCGACGCCCGGCTTGGGCGGCAGGATCGGACGCTCGCCCAGCACGAGGAAGTCCACGTCGCCCGCGAGCTCCTCGATGACCTTCCCGTTCCACGACTGGATCATGGTGGTGATATTGCCACGCTCGCCGGGAGTGCTCTCGCCGTCGCCGTTGGTGTCGAAATTGCCGAACACCACAAACTTGTACACCTTGGTGGGGTCGTAGATCGCGTTGGCGATCACGTCACCCTTGACGACGGGCGTGCCCTTGGTTTCGGAAGTGATTCGGCAGATCGAGGTGTCCTCGCCCACGTTGATGACTTCGAGCGTGGCCTTCCCACGCTTGTATTCGTTGGTTTTGTCGTCGATCTTGATGAGCTTGGCCTCGGAATAAACCGCGAAGCTCATGCCCAGCTGCACCTTCTGCTTTCGGCCGACGCTGATCGACGCCTGATTCTGCGCCGGCAGCAGCCCGACGATCGTCCCGTCAACCAGCGCTTCCTCATTCTGACCCTTGAGCAGTTCCTTGCTTTGCTCGCCCCGAAGCTTGGCCACCAGCTCGGTGATGATTAGATTCTCGCGCTCAAGAGCCGCGATCTTGCCATCAAGCCTCCGAGTGCGGTCGGCACCCTCGGCCTCGAGCGTCTTGATCGAGTCGGTCATCTTCGTCGCCGCCCCGGCAAGCCCGCTGCGGTAGTTGCCAAGCTCGGTCTCGTACCCGGCAATCTGCGTCTTGAGCTTGGCGTTCTCGGCAGCCAGCGTCTTCTGTGTGTCGCCCACCTGCCCCCGGACGCGCTCAAGTTCGACAACGGCGGCCTTGCGGGCGTCGTCCGCCTGCGCGACCTTGTTCTCGCCCGCCGCGATCTCCTCGTTCTTGTTCCCGATGGTCGTCAGGAGCGGGGAGTTGTCGTTGCCCGTGCGTTCCTTGATCTTGGCATCAAGATCCTTGAACGACAGCCCCTCGACGCCCGCGATGCTGCGTGAGAGAGCGGCCGTCCTGTCGCGGTAGTACCCGATAAGCGACTTTTTCTCCTTCTGGGCCTCGCTCTGCAGCGCGCGCAGGCCCGCGTCGGTGCGTTCGCTCGGCGAGATGAAGAGCTCGTTGCTTGCTTTTTCGGCTTCGGTGGCCTGCTTGAGTGCATTGTACTTGCCGAAGTAGATGGCAAGACCCACGAAGAATGCCAGCGTCGAGATTCCCAGAAGGGTGATCGAGATGCCGACGCCCAAGCCAATACTGTTCCGACCAGCCATGCAGTGACTCCAATTTCAACCAAATCCCGACTGTCGGCCCGTTCCGTCTCCTCGGCTTCGGCCGAAGGGGTGGTGGGGGTGGGCGCCTCGACAGGTGACCCCTGGGGTCAGGGTCCTTCCGGTCCTTCGAGGGGCAGGTAGTGTGACAACCTTCGGGCCCGCCGTCAACTCGGGGTCACAACGATACGCACCCCAAGGCCAGAGGATGCCTTCCATCTGCCCAAGTCGCGCCAATCCGCAGCCGCCCCCGGAATTTCCAGGGACTGGCAGGGATGTGACTGGCCTGGCGCGTTCCGCTCATGCCAGCCGGGCCAGAACCTCGTCGAAGCTCATGGCATTTCCAGGCTGACGGGCCTGGGTCCACTTGACTTTCCCCTTCCCGTCCGCCGACTTCCCGATGACCACCGTCCCGCGTTGCGAGACGTTCAGGTCGGCCCAATACAGCCCGTATGCCTTACAAACAGATCGGTGCATGTC
Source organism: Phycisphaerales bacterium (assembly GCA_043788295.1). GTDB lineage: Bacteria > Planctomycetota > Phycisphaerae > Phycisphaerales > UBA1924 > UBA2396. The sequence continues at coordinate 1,765 of JAYVUC010000045.1, read as the reverse complement.
CGCGAGCAGCACCTGCTTCAACCCGAGCTGATCGGCCCAAGCCTTGTTCGCCGCAAAGCTGTCGCACGAGATCCCGACGACTTGGGCACCCTTGGCAGTCCATTTCGACAGCTCATCGGTGATGCACTTCATCTCGGTCCCGCAGACCCGGGTGAACGCCAGCGGGAAAAAGCACAGCACCACGTCCCCTTCTTTCACCGCCTCAGCCAGCGACCAGTCCGCACGGTCCTGTGTCTTGAGCGTGAAATCGGGTGCGGAATCACCCACCGCAAAGGGTGTCGCCCGGGGGGGCAGCGTGCTGTCGGTCTGCATCAGAATAATCCTTTTGGAAGGTGGTCGAGTTTGCGAAATCGTGGAATGTTGCGCGTCAAGGGAGGATATGTCCGGCGGCGAGGGCTGAGCGGCCTCGCGGGAATCGATCTCACCTGCGAGAATCGTGAAATCTTGGTATAGTGAGCGGGCTTGTCCTACGGTTGGGAGTTGAAGGGGGCCGGATCGAGTTCCCGACGCCTGTTCACGCCCAGAAGTTCACGCACAGCATTGCTGGAGGCACGGATGTCGACAGCCGTCACATTGCCCGAGTCACTCGCCGAACGCTACGCGCTCGTGTGCGATCGCATTTCGCGGGCCGCCACGGTGTCGGGCCGCCGCGAGAAGGACGTCTTTCTCGTCGCCGTCACCAAAAACGCCGACCCCGAGCAGATCCGCTCCCTCATCGATCTGGGCCACCGCGACCTGGGCGAGAATCGCGTCCAGCAGCTCATCCACCATGTCGCCGTCGTCGACGAGTATCACAACCGCCTCAAAGTCCTCCCGAGCAGCAAGCGCGGGCCCGCTGCCGACTCGCTTTTCGCACCCGATCAGGACAAACTCGCCCCTATCGTCATCCGCGCGGCGAGCACTCACGCCGCCGCTGCAACAGGGCCGACGCCCAGGCACGAGGCCGGCACCGTCCGCGCCGGCGGCATCCGCTGGCACATGATCGGTCACCTCCAGCGCAACAAGGCCCGTAAGGTCGTCGATCTCGTTCGCCTCGTGCATTCGGTCGACTCCCTTCGCATCGCCGAAGAGCTGCAGGCCGTCGGGCTCAAACGCGACACCATCATCGAAGTCCTGCTTCAGGTGAACTGCTCGGGCGAAGGAAGTAAGTTCGGCTGCCCCGTCCCCGCCGCCATTCCCATGGCCGAACAGCTCGACTCGATGGTCAATCTCCGCCTCCGCGGCCTCATGACCATCGCAGCCGAGGGCGCGAATGAGTACGAAACACGGTCGGCCTTCTCTCGCTGCCGCGAAATCCACGAAGAAGTTCGTGCCCAGGGCATCGGCGGGGCGCACTGCAACCTGCTCTCGATGGGCATGTCGGGCGACTTCGAGACCGCCATCCGCGAGGGCGCGAACATCGTCCGCGTGGGCTCAGCCATCTTCGGCGAACCTAAAGTCCCTGACCCCGTCGACGAGCCCGAAGACGCCGACGACACGGACGGCGAAGCGGAGATTTGAGGGCACGCGAAGCACTCGGCGGGATGCCGAACGTAAGGCAGGCATTCACTTTCGGTCGCGGCCGTAGACACCGTCGACGGTTCCCTCGAATTGCATGCCCATCGCTGGGAGCAACGTGTCGTTGCGGATCATTCGGCCCACTGAGCCATCGGCGAACGACACACTTGTCATCCAGTAAGGTGTCTCACCAACCGATACCCAGTTGAAATCGTCGCGTAGTTCAGAGGTAACTCTTCAGCCGTCTCCAACGGCACGGCCCGAACAT
>JAYVUC010000044.1:0-7485 GCA_043788295.1 Phycisphaerales bacterium | reverse complement strand
TCGCTTGTCACCGCCCGCAAGGACCGCACAGCAGCGGGGATCAAAGATCAGGTATACACCGAGACCGGCGTCCGAAATGAGCTGGACATGTCCGTGTCCCGTGCGTTCCCCGATGGCCGCACCGACGCGACGAAGCCTCAGATCGCCGGCGAGGGGTACCTCAGCCGGGTGGAGGCCCTGCTCATGCCCCAGCTTCTGGTGCGCAAGAAGATGACCGCCGACTTCGCCTTTTTCACGTACCAGCACGACAGCCGCAATATCCGGCTCCGCCGCGATTCGATTGTCACGCTCGGCACGGCGGGTAGGGTGTTCGAGATTCGAAGCCGGCTCAACGAGGACTGCCTTTGGCAGGCTTCCCGATATCGCGAGAACGGCGAGTTCATCATGGTCGACAACCCCGACGGGACGCTTCGTGAGCCCACCACCATCGAGAAGCTCAGGACGTTGTGGAAATCCAAGGGCTTGCCTCTCGATTGATGAACGTGGCGCGGGCATCCTCCCCGTGATTTTTTCAAGGGCAGCGGCGTCGGCGCACAGCATATGGGCAGGGTGCCATGCCACAAGGCTACACTCGCCTTCATGGCTGTTGAACGACTCATCTCCGCCTCCACCGCCGTCGGCGTCGAGGATGAACAGCGCAATTGGGCCCTTCGCCCCACCAATCTCAGCGAGTATGTCGGGCAGCAGGACTTCCTTCACCGCCTGTCGATCGCGGTGAAGGCCTCTGCGGGGCGCGACGACCCGCTCGAGCACATTCTTTTGCATGGCCCGCCCGGGCTTGGCAAGACCTCGCTCGCCCACGTCATCGCCAAAGAGCTGGGCACCAACATTTGCGTCACCAGTGGCCCGGCGCTCGCGCGCGGCACCGACCTTGTCGCCACGCTCACGCGGCTTGGGCCGCGCGACGTGCTCTTCATCGACGAGATTCATCGGTTGCCCATCCAGGTCGAGGAGTTCATCTACCCCGCGATGGAAGACTTCCGCGTCGAGGTGACGGTGGACACCGGTCTGGCGGCCCGCACGGTGCAGATCCGCTGCAAGCCCTTCACGCTCATCGGCGCGACGACGCGGGCAGGACTTCTCAGCTCGCCCCTCCGCGGTCGCTTCGGGATGACGCACCATCTGCGGTACTACACGCCCGATGAGCTGGTGATGATTCTCTCCCGCGCGTGCGAGCTGCTCTGCATCCCGAAGGTCGATGGGGCCTCGCTCTCACTGATCGCCTCGCGCTCTCGCGGCACGCCCCGCGTCGCCAATCGCCTGCTGCGCCGCGTCCGCGACTTTGCGACGGTGAAAGGCAATGGGCGCGTAACTACTTCACTCGTTGCCGAGGCGCTCGCGCTCGAAGGCATCGACGCACTTGGGCTCGACGAGCTCGACCGCTCGTACCTTCGCGCCATCGGCACGGTGTATCGAGGCGGCCCCGTGGGTCTCGAGGCTGTCGCCGCGACGATGAACGAAGATTCGGGCACGCTCGAGGACGTCGCCGAGCCGTATCTCCTGCAGATCGGCTTCCTCGCTCGCACCCGGCGCGGACGAGCGCTCACCCAGGCCGCGATCACCCACCTGGGCCTGAAGTGCGCCCCTCCCGACGATGTGGGCGGCGAACTTTTCGACTGATCTTGGTGGCACGCCTCTCCGAGGCGTGACTTCCCTCTGAGGCCGACGCGCCAGCGAGGGTGGACGGTCGTGCGAGTGCCGAGTCATTGAGCGCGAAAGGGCGGCGTGCGCAAACCCTTGCTTGCGCTGCGGGCTCTGACGATCCACCTACGGTTCGCCATGCGACACCGCGTCCGTCTCAAAGTGTGCTGCATCGCTTCGGTCGACGAGGCGAGGATCGCCATCGCCGCTGGGGCCGACGCGCTCGGGCTTGTCGCCCGCATGCCCAGCGGCCCGGGCCCGATCGCCGACGAACTGATCCGCGATATCGCCGCGAGCGTGCCGCCGCCCATCGCGACCTTTCTGCTCACGAGCGAGACAAGTCCGGCCGCAGTCGTCCGCCACGTCCAGGCGACGGGCGTGAACACCGTTCAGCTTGTCGATGACACGATCGCTCGCGACGTGTACCAGGCACTGCGATCGCAAGCGCCCGGCGTGCGGATCGTGCAGGTGATCCATGTGCGCGACGAATCATCCATCGACCTCGCGCTGGCCACCGCACCGCATGTGGACGCACTCCTGCTGGATTCGGGCAATCCGCACGCGCGCGTGCGAGAGCTGGGCGGAACGGGGCGCGTACACGACTGGTCGCTCAGCCAAACGATCGTCGCACGCTCGCCCGTGCCCATATTCCTTGCGGGCGGCCTCAACGCCGCGAATGTCGCGGAGGCGATCCGAGTCGTCGAGCCGTTCGGGGTCGATCTCTGCAGCGGCGTGCGAACGGGCGGAGCGCTGGACCCCGACAAGCTGCGCGATTTTGTGGCGTCGCTCGGCACGCTGCGTTGAAGCGCAGCCGCTCTGTTCGAGAGAGCGATGCTCTCTCTCCAAATAAAACTACCACGCCGGGTCGCTGATCGATCAGTCCGGCAGCTTCCTCACCTTGATATTCCGGAACGCAACCTCGTCGCCGTGGTCCTGCAGGGCGACGAAGCCGCTGCTGCGGGTGGCGTAGTCGGGCATGGCGGGCCACTTGCTCTTGGCTTTGGCGTCCTTGAACTCGTTGCTGGTCATGTCGATATCGACGATCTTGAAGCCGTTGAGCCAGTGCTCGACGCGGGTTCCCTTGCAGACGACGCGGGCACGGTTCCACTCGCCGGGCGGGCGGGCCGAATCGACCGAGGGGGCGAAGACATCGTACATCGAGCCGGCGGTCGTCTGTGGCTTCTTTCCGTCCTGGTGGTGCTCGTCGTCGAGAATCTGCATCTCGGGCCCGGTCTCCCATGGGTACGTGTGGTCCTCGGAGCAGTGGTACATGATGCCGGAATTGCCGCCCTCGCCAATCTTCCACTCGCACTCGAACTCGAAGTTTTTGTATTGATCGAGCGTGCAGATATCGCCCGCGTCGTCCCCACCACCACCTCCGCCGTGGTCGGCGCTCTTCACGACGTGGAGCGTGCCATCGTCAAACTTCCAGCTCGCGGGCAGCTTGTCCTTCTTCCAACCGCGAAACTTTGGGGCGGTCTTGCCGTCGTAGAGCAATTCCCAGCCGTCAGACTTCTCCGCCGAGGTCAGCACGTTGTGCGTCCGCACGTCGCTCCAGCTCGGCCCGATCGTCACGCTCCCCGTCGCGGCCCACTCGGCCCCGCGCGTGAGCACCGACCGGAAGATCGGCGTCGTCACCGAGACTTTCGAGGAAGGATTGTTGGTCCACACGTGCCCCAGCGGGGTGTGGAAGACGCGGCCGCCGCCGAACGCGAGCGTCAGTGCCATCGGCTCGTCGTTCCCGGTCCCGCCGTTCTCCTTCGCCGACATCGCCGACGCGAGCAGCTTGTACTCGGCCTTCTGCGAGTTCACCAGCTTGTGGTACAGCTCATCGCTGGTCTTGGTGATCGTCGCCAGCCCCTTGAAGACCGGGTGCTCGGCATCGACGACCTTCACCTCGAACTCGTGGAACCTGCCATGGCCCGTGCCCTCACGCCACATGAGCCCGATCATGCGTTCGTAGTCGTTCCACCCGTTGAACGCGTTGTTCGCCGAGTGCACCGAGACGACGCCCAGCCCGCCGCGAACGGCCTCAAGAAAGATCGACTCCGCGGGCTCGCCCCACCGCTTGGCCTGGTGCGAATCGTTGTAGTCGAGAATCACGACCTGATACTTGCCCAGCGTCTTCGCGTCGGCGAGCGTCGTCGCAGGGTTGTCGGTGATATCAACCGCGAACTTGCCCGTCGCCTCGAGCGTGTCCCTGTGCATGCGGCTCGTGTACTGCCAGTTGTGGTTGTTGTGACCCGTCACGATCAACGCGTGGATCGGCTCGGGGCCTGTAACCGCGCACCCAGAGGCGGCGGAGATCGCGGCGAGCATCGAGAGGGCGGCCGACGCAAAGAGAACACGGATTGTCATGGAAACTCCTTCAATCGCTGTGCTGTTGTGGTGGTCGAATCTCGATATCCAGCAGCCGCCAGAGCCGTCATCCATCGCTGTCGCAGGCGGTCGGCGTCGCCGCCCTTGCCCCACCACCAGCAAAGGTGAACAGGCACGGACAAATCAACGGCAAGGTCGGCGATCTGGCGGTCGGAATAGTCAACAAGCGGCGTGTCGATGTGCAGTTCGGGCGTGCCGTGGAGCCCAGCGTCCAGCGCGACCAGTCGCGTCACGCAGATCGAGCGATCCACAGCCTTGCTCACCCGTTCGAGGTTGATCTGATCGCCCGATTCGTACTGCACGGGCCACACGACCGTTGGCCTTCCGGCCGACGCGGCGGCCGCACAAGCACAGAGCAGCAACGATGTCTCGACCAGCCAATCGGCACCGGCAACAGTCGCGGGCATAAGTTCCACCGCCGTGTGCCCAAGCACGCGGCACTGCTCCCTGACTGCTCGAATCTGGGCCTCGTCGCCCGCGGCGATTCCCACCAACGGTTGACCTGAGGCAGAACGGCCCCCCACACCCTGTGACGACCAGCCGATCCCGGCCTCTCGCGCCGTGGCAAGCACCACCAGTGACGGCAAATCTCCGTCGGCGATGATCAGGATTTCAGCGGTGCGATCGAACATGGCAAAAGTGTACCCGAAACCCGCGCCCCCGTCACCCTTCCACTTTGGCGGCCACTTCGGCGAGCGGCTTGCCCTTGGCGTTCTCCCCGCACAGATTCACACGAAGGCCAAGCTCCGAGGCCATCGCGGCCTTGATCGCCATCGCCCGATCGGCGGCCTTCGCGTCGGGAGCGTACACAACCTGGATGTGGTTGCTCTGGTGCCGCGCCATCATCTGATCGCGGGTCACGCCATAAAGCACCGCGTGCATGATCGGCCACTGCGGGGTCGTGCTCTGCCAACGCCGCTGCGTTTCCTTCTCGGGCAGCTCAACCACGCGGCACCGGCCGATGTCGATGCTCAGCCGCGGGTGGTTGTCCTTGTCACGATCGACGAAGACGCGCGACCACACGACCTCGCCGGGCTTGCTGATCCCCTTCACCGTGCCCCCGCCCAGACGGAAGTACATCGGCGGCTGCCGCTGCGACGTTGTGCCCGTGTACCCACCGATAAAGTGCGACGGCGGGGCCGCCCCCGAAATTTCCAGCACCCACACATACTCCATGGTCGTGCCCGATTGATCCCAGTCGCCCCATCGCAAATCGTGGAGCGTGTTGTCGGGCACAAGCTTCAGCGATTCCCACACACGCTGCGTGAGAATGCCGTCGAGACCCGCGCACTCGTCCACCTCATTGAAATGCGTCAGCGGCTTGCCCGCATAAAGAACCTTGCCTGCGTTGGGCCCGCTCAAGGCCTTCACCGGCGGCCGTTCCGAACAATTCAAGAGCCCCTCCGCCAGATCGCTCGCGGGCGTCAAATCCTTGAGCCCCTGCTGATACTGGATCCCGATCGCGTCGCACCCGAACTCGTCGGCGATGCGTAGCGCAGCGATGTACATCCTGAGCTGCTGGCGAATCTGTGCCTCGGTCAGCTGCGTCACTTCGCTCTTGCCCAGCTCAAACCTCATCCCGCGAGCCAGCAACCACTCCAGCGCGGCACCCGCTTCCGCATCGGGCACCTGCGACATCGCGTGATAGAGCGCCGACTGGCTGAGGCGTTCCTTGAAGACCCCGCACGGGTGCAGTATCTCGTCGGGGATGATCGCGTTGTACATCCCCATGCAGCCCTCGTCGAACACACCCATGATCGCCGGCCGGGCCCGCAGCGTGTCGGCCAACGCTTTGCCCGCCTTGCGCACGCCCTTGCTCAGGCCGCCATCGTCGAGCTTGACCGCGTGCGACATGTCGTGCGTGATCGTCCCGCTCGTCAGCCACTGCTTGAGCTGCTTGCGCGTCGTTGCAGACGTGAAATCCTCCGACCACATGATGGAATAGTCCACGCCCGCCTTGGTCAGGCTCCCGCGAAGATTCAGCACCCCCACGAGCCCGGGCCACTGCCCCGACCAGTTCGCCACCAGCAGAACCGGCCCCTGGTGACGCAAAAGACCGATGAGCACATGATGGCTGTACTGCCACACCGCCTCGGCGATCACCAGGGGTGCCTTGGGATGGATCCCCGCGAACACCTCGCGCCCATACTTCTGCGACGAGATAAACCCGTGCGGCTCGGCGGCCGATTGCTTGGCCGGGCTGCCGCGCTGCAGCGACCACCCAAGATCTGCAAACGCCTTCGACAACGTCGCCTCGAGCTCGCGCTGCGCGGGCCAGCACGTCACATTCGCGCTGAGCCGCAGATCGCCCGACGAGATTATCACCGCCGTCTTGGCCGGCATTCGGGCGGGTTTGGGCTTCTTTGCAGCGGGCATCGACACCTCGGTTGAATTGGCCAACTCGATCAGAACTCAACCCTAATGGTTGGGCGTGGGGGCACGAAAGTCCTCCCACTTCACGCTCTTGAAATAGTCGATCGTGCGAACCAATCCCTCCCGCAGCGCCACCTTGGGCTCCCAACCCAGCTTCGCTTTCGCGAGCGAGATGTCGGGCTGCCGCTGGGCCGGGTCGTCCGCCGGCAACGGCTTGCTCGTGAACTTCGCGCCCGTCCGCCCCGTCAGCTCCAGCACCATCTCCGCGAGCTGCCTGATCGTGAACTCCACCGGGTTCCCCAGATTCACCGGCCCATGAAAGTCATCCGGCGCGTTCATCATCGCCATCAGCCCATCCACCAGATCATCCACATAGCAGAACGATCGCGTCTGCAAGCCGTCGCCGAACATCGAGATCGGCAGCCCGCGCAGCGCCTGACAGATGAAGTTCGACACCACCCGCCCATCAAAGGGGTGCATCCGCGGCCCATACGTGTTGAATATCCGAACCACCCGTATGTTCACGCGATTCGAGCGCAGGTAATCGAAAAACAGCGTCTCGGCCGCCCGCTTCCCCTCGTCATAGCACGCCCGCGGCCCAATCGGGTTCACGTTCCCGCGATAGCTCTCACGCTGCGGGTGCTCGGTCGGGTCGCCGTACACCTCGCTTGTCGACGCCTGCAGAATCTTCGCTCGGCACCTTTTGGCGAGCCCCAGCATGTTGATCGCACCCATCACGCTCGTCTTCATCGTCTTGATGGGGTTGTACTGGTAGTGCCCGGGGGCCGCCGGGCACGCCAGGTTGTACACCTCGTCCACCTCAAGCCACAACGGGTGTGTCACGTCGTGGCGGATGAACTCGAAGTTGGGGCGACCCAAAAGGTGCGCGATGTTGGTTTTCTGGCTCGTGAACAGGTTGTCCACGCAGATCACGTCGTGCCCCTGCCCCACGAGCTTCTCGCAGAGATGGGACCCGAGAAACCCCGCCCCGCCGGTGACCAGAATGCGTCGAATGCTCATCGGAGTGCAGGGTAGCCCCCATGCACCCCGCCATCAGAGCCCGCAGCCATCAGAGCCCGCAGCGCAAGCAAG
>JAYVUC010000043.1:0-17700 GCA_043788295.1 Phycisphaerales bacterium | reverse complement strand
GTTTCGGAGCTTTGGGATCGACCTTGATGGGTTGCTTTGCTTCGGGCTGTTTTGCGGTGACTGGAACGGCAGGAGACGCAGATCCGGGGGGTTGCTTCTGCATGGCCACGAGGGATCCGCAGACCAGCACGAGCGCGGTCGAGAGAGTGAGAACCGAACGGTTGAGCCGCATTGGAAACTCCCGGTGAAGGGTCGGAGGTGGGCGGGATAAAGCCAATTGGACGCACGAATGGACACCCAGTTCGTTCCAAGTGTACCCGCGATCGGCGTGGGCGGGTTGCGGCAATCCGACATCGATGCCCGAAAGGCGGTGGATCGCGGCAAGCACCGTGCAACACTTCCAGCGATGAAGGGGAATGTCCATACACACTCGAACGCGACGGCCGCACCCGGCGGCCGCGTTTCCCCCGCTCGCATGTACCGCGCGCTGGTCGAACGGGATGCTGGCTTTGAGGGTTTGTTCGTGGTGGGGGTGAAGACGACGGCGATCTTCTGCCGCTCCACATGCCCCGCCCGTAAGCCCAAACGTGAGAATGTCGAGTTTTTTGCCAGCAGCGTGCAGGCCCTGCACGCTGGGTATCGCGCGTGCCTGCGGTGCCGGCCTCTGGAAGACTCTGCCCGAGCGAACGCGGCACCCAGCTGGCTCGCCGAACTGAAAGCACGGGCCGAGCGGAATCCGGGTGATCGGCTGCGCGACGCGGACCTGCGCGGGCGCGGTCTTGACCCGTCGACCGTTCGCAGGCTCTTCCAGCGGCACTATGGCATGACCTTTCAGGCGTTTGCGCGGGCACGGCGCGTCGGGCTGGCGTTATCGAGTCTCCGCACCGCGGGGAAGGGGAAGAGACGGATGGAAAGCGCGAAACAAGCGGCGGGATTTGCGTCGGAATCCGGATTTCGCGAGGCGGTCACGAGGCTCTTCGGAGATTCCAAGGAGCTTGGTGCAAATGCTCGCACTTTGTTTGCACGCTGGACTGAGACGCCGCTGGGCGCGATGCTTGCGATGGCCGACGACGAAGGCTTGCGGCTCCTGGACTTTGTGGATCGTCGCGGGCTTGAACGGCAGGTGACACGGATCAGGGCTGCGCTGATGTGTGCGGTCATTCCGGGCGATCACCCGACGCTAGACGCGGTCGAGAAGGATCTGAAGGAGTATTTCGCGGGCCGGGCGGCCTTCGGTGGGCTTCCACTCGCTCCGGGACTATCGGGCACGCCGTTCCAGCGGGCGGTTTGGGCGGAACTGCGACGAATACCGATCGGTGAGACGCGTTCGTACGCGCAGCAGGCGTCGGCGATCGGGAAGGCTGGTGCGGTGCGGGCTGTGGCGCGGGCGAACGGCGAGAACTTTCTCGGTTTGGTGGTGCCGTGCCACCGGGTGATCGGTGCGGATGGGTCAATGACCGGTTATGGCGGAGGCGTGTGGCGGAAAAAATGGCTGCTCGACCACGAACAGGGCATCGCGCATGGTCGTGCGGCGGGCGGGGCGTGAGATTGGACTTGAGTTGCGGCGCGGTTTCCAATATGCTAGCGTGTGGTTGGGAATATGGGGGCGTCCGCTGCGGCGATGAGCCAGTCGCCGCGGATCGATGGGGCGGTCCAACTTTTTGGCCGGACGGATTCGAGCATGACAACCACAGCGACGATCCCCAAGGATGGGCCACTCGACGCAAGGACGGCTCACGGCGGAAACATGGGGCTCGACACGGATCGCTCGCGTGTGATTCGTGCGCCGCGGGGCATGCAGCGGACGTGCAAGACGTGGCAGGCTGAGGCTGCGCTGCGGATGCTGATGAACAACCTGGACCCCGAGGTGGCCGAGCGGCCCGAAGATCTTGTCGTGTACGGCGGGCGCGGGCAGGCGGCACGGAACTGGGCGTGCTTCGATGCGATCGTGGCGACGCTGAGGCGGCTTGAGCCCGATGAGACTCTCCTTGTGCAATCGGGCAAGCCGGTGGGCGTGGTGCGCACGCACGAGGATGCACCACGGGTACTCATCGCGAACAGCAACCTGGTGCCTCACTGGGCAACACAGGAGCACTTCGACGACCTGGCGGCCCGCGGGCTCATGATGTACGGGCAGATGACGGCTGGTTCGTGGATCTATATCGGGACGCAGGGGATTTTGCAGGGGACATACGAGACATTCGCCGAGCTTGCACGTGTGCACTACGCGACGGGGGGTGCGACGGGTGGGGCGACGCTTGAGGGCAAGCTCTGTGTGACGGCGGGGTGCGGTGGCATGGGCGGGGCGCAGCCCCTGGCGATCACGATGAATGGCGGGACGTGTCTGATCGCCGATGTGGACGCGACGCGGCTCGCCAAGCGGATTGAGAAGCGATACCTCGACGAGGTGGTGGAAGGTGTCGATGACGCGATCGACGTGGCGGCGGCGTATGCGGACGAGCGGTGGGCGGTGTCTGTGGGTGTGAACTGCAATGCTGTGGAGTTGCTGGAGCGGATGATCGAGCGAGGCATTACGCCCGACGCGCTCACGGATCAGACCAGCGCGCACGACCCGTTGACCGGATACGTGCCCATCGAGATGACAGTCGAGGAGGCGCGGGTGTTTCGGGCACGCGATCCAAAGCACTATGTCGAGCTCAGCACAGCGTCGATGGCGCGGCATGTGGTTGCGATGCTGGAGCTTCAGCGGCGCGGGGCGGTCACCTTCGATTACGGAAACAACATCCGCCAGCGAGCACTGGACGCAGGGGTGAAAGACGCGTTCAACTTCCCGGGATTCGTGCCCGCGTATATCAGGCCGCAATTCTGCGTCGGGCGCGGGCCGTTCCGCTGGGCGGCGCTGTCGGGCGATCCGCAGGACATTTACACGACCGATCGAGAGCTCTTGAAGTTATTTCCGGCGAACGAGGGACTTCGGCGATGGATCACGCTCGCCACCGAGCGGGTGGAGTTTCAGGGCCTGCCCGCACGGATTTGTTGGCTTGGCTATGGCGAGCGGGATAAGGCCGGGCTGCTTTTCAACGAACTCGTGCGCACGGGTCGCGTGAAGGCGCCAATTGTGATCGGACGCGACCATCTGGATTGCGGGTCGGTGGCGAGCCCCAACCGCGAGACCGAGGCGATGAGAGACGGGACCGACGCCGTGAGCGACTGGGCGATCCTCAACGCGATGGTGAACATCGCCAGCGGCGCGAGCTGGGTGAGTTTCCATCACGGTGGGGGAGTGGGCATCGGTTTCAGCCAGCACGCGGGGCAGGTGGTGGTCGCCGATGGCACGCCCGAGGCGGCGCGGCGGATCGAGCGCGTGCTGACCAACGATCCGGCGATGGGCGTGTTCCGGCACGCGGACGCGGGGTACGACGACGCGCGCGCGTGCGCGAGGCAGAAGTCAGTGGATATTCCGATGAGCAGCGGCTGAATCAGCCCAAGCCCTGACGGTTCGCGGGTCTGCCGATCTCGCTGGGTGAGATTGGTTCGCCGCCGCAGATGAGCAGCCTGATGCCAGGAGTGCCGAACTCGTAGGCGAGTTCACGTTCGTCCTTGCCGCGCAGCAAGAGCAGATCGGCCCGTTGACCGGGCTGGATCGCCCCGCGATCGGAGAGTCCCAGCATGGCTGCGGGGTTGATGGTCGCCGCGACAATCGCCTCGGCGGGCGTGAGTCCGCACTGCCTGACTGCGAGGGCGATGATGAGCGGCATGGAGCCGCACGGCGCAGACCCGGGGTTGTAGTTGGTGGCGATGCACGCGAGGCCACCCGCATCGACAAACTCCCGCAGGGGTGTGTATCGCCCGTCGAGATGGAAACCGCAGGCGGGGAGGGCGACGGCGTAGGTCCCGGTCTTGGCGAGGGCTTCGAGATCGCTCTGCTCGGCGGCCTCGAGGTGATCAACGCTCAGGGCACCCAGCGTGATGGCCTCGCGGAGCATTCCCAGGCTGTTGAACTGATCGGTGTGAACGCGGATGGGGTGCCCCATCGCCTTGGCGGTCCGCATGAGCTCGACGGTCTGCTCGAGCGTCCACGCCCCCTGCTCGCAATACGCATCGATCGCGATGGTGGGGAACTCCTCGTGGATCGCGGGGAGTGTTTCGAGGATCGTGCGCTCGATCAGCCCGGGGTCGTCGGGGTCCAGCGCGTGCCCCAGCAGCGCGGTGGGGATGATGGTCCCGGCCCAGTGCTCGTCGGCGTCGCGGATGGCGCGGAGCATCTTGAGTTCGTCGTCGGTGGTAAGCCCGTAGCCCGATTTCACCTCGGCGGTCATCGTTCCGCACGCGAGCATGGGGTTGAGGCGTGAAAGCAGCCCGAGCATGAGCTGTTCCTGCGATGCTTCGCGCACGGCACGCACGGTTGACATGATGCCGCCGCCGGACTTGAGAAGGCCCAAGTAGCTTTCGCCCGCGAGCCTGCGTTCCCATTCGCCCAGGCGATCGCCCGCCCAGCACGCGTGCGTGTGGCAATCGACAAAGGCGGGGCATAGGACGCGCCCATTTGCCTCAATTGTTCGTGCGCCAGACGGCATCGAGAGCGACTCGCCCACCGCGACAATCCTGTCGCGATGGATGATCACGTCCGCGTGGCGGATGATGCCCAGGTCGCGCATGGCGGGCCCGCGCTTGGGTCTTGCCTTGCCCATGGTGAGGACGCGAGCGTTGCGAATAAGCAGTGACATGAGCCGCTCCGGATTCCCGCTCCCCCATCCCCCGTGGGTCGTCATCCGTTCTTGCGTTCAAACTCGCGCATGAAGTCGGCCAAAGCCTTGCACCCGGCCTCCGGCATCGCGTTGTACATGCTCGCCCGCATTCCGCCCGTGGAACGATGGCCCTTCATGCCATCGAGCCCTGCCGCCGTCGATTCCTTGCAGAACTTGTCGTCGAGTTCGGGAGTCGGGCACTTGAAGGTCAGATTCATGAGGCTGCGTGCCGAGGGGTGGGCGTGGCCCTTGTAGAACGTGGATGAGTCGAGGACCGAGTAGACAAGCCCCGCCTTACGGATATTCCGCTCGCCGATGGCGTCGAGGCAGTGCCTGCCGCCTTCGGCCTGCTTGCGGATCCACTTGAAAACCTGCCCGCAGATGTAGATTGCAAAGACCGGCGGCGTGTTGGGGCGGCTCTCGTCCTTGGCGAACGTCTTGTAATGGAGCATCCACGGAATCTCGCGCGGGGAGCCATCCTTGTCGGTCGGCTTGCGCTCCAGCAGATCGTCGCGGATGACGATCAGTGTTGTTCCGGCGGCTCCGAGGTTTTTCTGAGCGCCCGCGTAGACCATGGCGAACTTTGTGAAGTCGATGGGCCTCACATAAATATCGCTCGACATGTCGCACACGATGGGCACGCCCGCGGGGGCAACGGGCACCCGATGCCGCCAGGTGTTGTTGCCGGCGGCGTCGAGCTCGTGCCATTCGGTGCCATAGATCGTGTTGTTCGAGCAGTAGTGCAGGTACGCGGCCTTGGGCGAGTGTTTGATCGCGGCGTCGGCGGGGATGTACGAGTGGTTCTTGTCCTTGCTCGTGGCAGCCTCGTTGACGCTGCCGTAGATCTTCGCGTGCTCCAGGGCCTTCTCGGTCCAGTAGCCTGTCGTCACATAGTCCGCGGTCTCGCTCGTGCTCTTGAGATTGAGCGGCACCATGAAGTTCTGCGTGGTTGCCCCGCCCGTCAGGAACAGCACCTGGTAGTTCTTGGGCAGGTTCGAGATCGCCCGAAAATCCTCGAACGCCTCGGCCAGAACCTTGTCGAAGACCTTGCCGCGATGGCTGTGTTCCAGAATGCCAATCCCGCTTCCGCCGATGTTCAGGCAATCGGTCTGCACCTGGCGAAGGACTTCCTCGGGCAGGCACCCAGGCCCGGCCGAGAAGTTGAAGATGCGGCCCGAGGCCAGGGGCGTGACTGCGGACTTGAGAGACGATGGAGTGAGGGTCGTCATGGTGAAATATAGGTCTGCTGCGTCGTTTCAGCCGTTGACCGAGTTCTCAATGCGGCCGCTGGCCTTGTACATCCAGACCATGCGGACGACCTCGCGTGCGATGGCGTCCTGGGCCTGATCGGTGCTCGCGCCGATGTGGTGCGTTGCCACGACCAGCGATTGGCGGGCCGTCTCATTCAGCCATTCGCCGGGCCCCGTCTGGGGAGTGCCGGGCTGCCCCTCCCACACGTCGAGCCCGGCCCGCAGGCCGTTGGATTTCATCGCCGCCCGAAGGGCTTCCTCGTCCACAACCCCGCCGCGACTCGTGTTCACGATCGTTGCGCCGGGTTTCATGCGATCGAAGAACGCGGACCCGATAAGCCCCCTGGTGTCGGGCTCGAGCGGCAGGTGGATGGTGACAAAGTCGCAGCGCGGGGCGATATCGAGCAGCGCGGGCGTATCGATGCCCCCGAAGGTTGCCCCCAGGTCTCTCGTGTGTTCGGCGGTGATCCCGCGTGACCACACCACGACTTCCATCTCAAACGCGACGGCCCGCTTGATGACGGCCCGGCCGATGGCGCCCGCGCCGATCACGCCCAGCGTCGCACCCCTGAGCCCCCGGGCCCCGCCCACGCCGGTTCTTCCGTATTCTTTTTTGTTCCATTTGCCTGCGCGGGCGTCGATGGTCTGCTCGACGATCCGCCGGTCGCAGGCGAGAATGAGCCCGAAGGCAAGCTCCGCGACGGCGGTCGCGTTCATGCCCGGGCAGTTGCAGACCTTGATATCCGCTGCCGTCGCCGCTGCCACGTCGATGTTGTCAACGCCGGCACCGGCCCGGACGATCACCTTGACTCCCGCCTCGCCCGCGGCCTTTACCGTCGCTGCTGGAACTTTGGTCGATCGCACGACCAGCACGATGGGACGATGTTTGGCCAAGGCCTCGGGCAGGCCAGTGGCTCCGACATCCGGCTCGTGGATCAACTCGCAGCCTAGGAGTTTGAGCCCGTCAACGCCCGCCTTCTCGAACTTGTCGGCGATCAGAATCTTCATAGTGGCATAATACCACGGTGAAACCGGTTCCAGCCTGATTCCGCGATGCCTTCCTGCCTCGGCACCTTCTCGGCATCAAACCCGCCTTTTCCCCACGCTGCGTGGTCCAATGTGCCATTCTGGCTCGGGTTCCCACGACTCGTCCGTGTCGTTGATCGCCACTTCATACGCCACGCCATCAAACGGCACGCGTTCGACGAGCCGATCGGCGAAGGCCCGTTTGACAGCGTGGTACGCGGGCTTCTCGCGTCCCGCCGAGTCGATGAGCGACCAGCTGAACCCGGGCCAGGCGTCGTTGAGCTGCCAGATGAGAGCGCCAAAGCAGGTGCGGGCGTTCGCACGCAGCCACACGATGGCCAGATAGAGCCAGTCGGCCTGCAGTTGCTGGGCCTGTGCGTGCCATTCGTCGAATGTGTTCGCAGGCGTGAGGCTGGCCTTGGCGAAGAGCTCGTCGTACCAGCGTTTCATGCCGCCGGGGCCGCGTTGGCGGGCGAGGAGAGCTGGGGGTACGAGCTTTTCAGAGCCCGACGCGCGAGCGAGGGTTGGTGTACGAACACCCGTTGTGTCATTTGGCGCGAATGGAGTTCCGGGGTCCACCCTCGCTTGCGCGTCGGGCTCTGAATGGTCGGGCTCTGACAGACCGGCCTCGCGCAGAGTCTCCATGCACGAGGGGCTTTGGACGCCGAATTCGGAGCAGAACCGGGGCACGAGTTTGTGGAAATCGTCGCCGAAGAGGTCCCACGTATGCCGATCGCCCTCGCCCGCGTCGTTGGGGCTCGTTCCCCTTTCCACGTAGGTCGGCGACCACGGCGAATCGGGCACATAGAGCGTGTGCGGCGAAAGTTCATGCACGATCCGCGGGAGCATCTCCTGCCAATATCGCTTGCCCCATGTTTGACCGGGTTTGAGCCGCTGCTTGAAACCCCAAGACTCATATGCCAAGTGGTTCTCGTTGCCGCCGCACCAGACGACCACGCACGGATGGCGTGAGAGGCGTGCGACCTGATACCGCGCCTCGGCCTCCACCAGCGACCAGAGCGGCTCTTCCTCCGGGTAGCACCCGCACGCGAACATGAAATCCTGCCAGACCATGAGCCCGAGCTCGTCGCAGATGTCGTAGAACTCGTCGGACTCGTAGCGTCCGCCGCCCCAGACGCGGATCATGTTCATGCCGGCGTTCTTGGCTTGCAAGAGTCGTTCGCGGACGCGTGAAACGTGGCGGTCTCGCGGCCAGAGGCCTTCGGGGATCCAGTTGGCGCCCTGCATGAAGGTTGGCACGTCATCGATCGTGAATTGGAATGACATGGGATCGAATTGCACGAGCCGCGGCTTGCTGGCCGTTGACTTCGACTCAACTGTCTCAGGTCCGGCTCGGAGCGTCGGACCATCTATCCCGCACGTTGCAACCCTGGGCCCCCAGTCCCACCCGAAATTGCTCGCGCACTTGCGGATCATCGTGTAGGGTGCCCAGCCCCCACCCTTCGGTTCGTCGCCGTTGTGAGGGCGCGCCCCGAGCCTCGCCTCCATCTCGCGCACGTGGCGCAACGGGCTTGTGAATGTCACGCGAAGATGATTCTCGCCGGGCTTGAGAATTCCGCCGACGGTGAATCGCCACGGCATGAACTCGCTCGCCGCCCGCCCCACCTCGACGCCGTTGAGTTCGATTGCGGCGATCGTGTCCAGGCACTCAAAGCACAAGTCGATCTCGTGATGCTCCAGCAGGGGTGCGTCCGCCGCGAATGTGAGTTCGTAGCACCAGTCTGTCTCGCTCACCCATTGCACGACGGGTTCATTCAACCCCACAGCCGGATCGGGAATCACCCCGGCATCCATCAGGTCGGTGTGAACGCATCCCGGCACCGTGGCACCAACCCCGGCAATCACACGCCCGCGCACCGCTTCGGGAACGCAGCCGACATCGCCGACAGCCCGCACCGTCCACGCAGCATTATCGAGGGTTTGGATCGCCTTGGCCATGCCGTCGATTGTTGACCGGCTGGGCGGCTACCGTGGCGGCGTGGAAAGCGTCTGTCCATCGAGCACTTCTGCGTCAGCGGGATGCGTTGAGATCGCCCTTTGCGGCGAGCGGCTGATTCTGTCGCCGTTTCGCGTCGCGTTCTGGCCTGCTCGCCGAACGCTGCTGGTGAGCGACCTGCATCTGGGCAAGGCCGACGCACTTCGACACGCGGGCTCGTTCCTGACCGACGCCGTCACGGATGGGCTGATCGAGGAGCCCTTGAATCGACTCTCGGCTGCCGTTGCGGCCTTCGGCGCGGCGCGCATCCTTGTGGTGGGCGATCTCCTTCATGCTCTGGACAGCTTGTCCCCGCGAGTGGTCACGACGGTCGCGGCCTGGCGCGAACGCTGCCCCGTCGCGCTCGATCTTGTTACCGGCAACCATGACCGGGCAGCCCACCGTGTCGCGGTCGAGTGGAAGTTGGGGCTGCTGGGCGATCGGGTGTCGGACGGGCCGTTCGACTTTGTTCATGCTCCGCCCGATCAGTGTGACGCGGGTCGTGCGTGGATCGCCGGGCACCTGCACCCTTCCATCCGAATCGGCCCGCGAAGCGAACGGGTGCCATGTTTCGCGGCGACACCGTCGTCGCTGCTTCTGCCCGCGTTCTCATCGTTCACGGGCGGCACAAGCGACGGCACGCGCGACGGCGAAACACTTTTCGCGGTCGCTCCGGGCAAGGTCGTGCCCATGATGGCCCGCGTCTAGCTGGGGTGGGGTGTGTGTTTATTCCCACTCGATCGTCGCGGGCGGCTTGCTGCTGATGTCGTAGACGACGCGGTTCACGCCCCGCACCTCGTTGATGATGCGGCTGCTGATCTTGGCGAGCACCTCGTACGGCAGCCTGCTCCAGTCCGCCGACATGAAATCCTGCGTCTCGACCGCCCGCACCGCGACGGTGCTCTCATAGGTTCGGCCATCGCCCATCACACCCACGCTCTGCACGGGCAGCAGCACCGCGAAGACCTGGCTCGTCTTGCGATACAGTTCGGCCGCCACGATCTCTTCGAGCAAAATCTCATCGCAATCGCGGAGCAGGTCGGCCTTTGCCTTGGTCACCTCGCCGATGATGCGAACGCCCAGCCCAGGCCCCGGGAACGGGTGTCTCCAGACCATCGCCTCGGGCAGTCCAAGGAACGCACCGAGCTTGCGGACCTCGTCCTTGAAAAGTTCGCGCAGTGGCTCGACAAGCTTGAAACCAAGGTCTTTGGGCAGCCCACCGACGTTGTGGTGCAGCTTGATGTTCGCCGATTGCCCCGCGTGTCCGTGCCCCGATTCGATCACGTCGGGGTAGAGCGTGCCCTGTGCGAGGAACTCGGCCCCGTCGATTCCCTTGGCGGCGTCCTTGAAAACGTCGATGAACCGCTTGCCGATGCGACGGCGTTTCTCCTGAGGGTCGGTCACTCCCGCGAGATCACCGAGAAACTCTCGCTCGGCATCGACCACGCGCAGGTTGATGTGGAAGTGATCGCGGAATGTGTTCTCGACGAGCCCTCGCTCGTTTTTCCGTAAGAGGCCCGTGTCGACGAAGACGCACGCGAGTTGGTCGCCGATTGCCTTGTGCAACAAGGCCGCCGCGACCGCCGAATCGACGCCGCCCGAGAGCCCGCAGATCACTCGTCCCTTGCCGACCGTTGCCCGCACCTTGTCGGCGGCCACTGCGGCGAAGTCGTCCATCCGCCACGTGCCCGCACACTTGCATATCTCGTAGACGAAGTTGGCGAGCATCTCGCCCCCGTGCGGCGTGTGGGTCACCTCGGGATGGAACTGCACGCCATAAAATCGACGAGCGCCCTTCACGAGCCGGACCGCGGCAAAGGGGCACGTAGGTGTGCTGGCGAGCACCTCAAAGCCGGCGTCGCCAAGCCCCAGCACCTGATCGCCGTGCGACATCCAGACCGACGTCTTGTCGGGGATCGCCTTGAAAAGCTCACCGCCCGAATTGCTCAGTGTGAGCTGGGCCCGTCCGAACTCGCGATGCGTGCCAGCGTCGACGCGCCCGCCCATCAGCCTGCTCGCGAGCTGCATGCCGTAGCAGATACCCAGCACCGGCACGCCCAGATCGAAAATTGCAGGGTCGCACGTGGGTGCCTTGGCGTCGTACACACTCATCGGTCCGCCCGAAAGAATGATCCCGCGCGGACCCATCGCGCGCAGCTCGGCGGCGGAGATGGTGGGGGCCACGAGCACCGCGTAGACCCCCGCGTCGCGCACGCGGCGGGCGATGAGCTGGGCTGTTTGACCACCAAAGTCGAGAATCGGGACGATTTCCTGCTGGATTGACGCCACGCGATACCTCCGGGGGAAGGGGAAGCCTAGCTCCCCCCGCAGCCCGGTTCTCCCGGTGGCCCAGTTCTCCGAACTGGGTTTCCCAGACGACCAGATTCTCCGGGTCGGCCTATTTCCTGGCGTCTTCCTTCGGTGCGTCGGGCTTTGCCTGATCGTCCTTAGGCTGGCCATCGGAATTCAGGTCGATGGAAGCCGAGTTGATGCAGTACCGCAGGCCGCCGGGCTGATCTGGGGCGTCGTCAAAGACGTGGCCCAGGTGCCCGCCGCACTTGGCACACAGAACCTCGACGCGCTTCATGCCGAACGATGTATCGACGTGCTCGACGACCTTTGCGGGCTTGCCCTCGCCGGCTCCGGTGATGCCGTCGGCGGGCTTGTTGAAGCTGGGCCAACCGCAGCCCGAATCGAACTTGGCATCGGATGTGAAAAGCACCTCGCCGCAGCCGGCGCATTTGTAGACGCCCTTGTCCTTGGAGTTCCAGTATTTGCCGGAAAACGCCCGTTCGGTGCCCTTTTGACGCAAGACCCGGTACTGCTCGGGCGTCAGCCTGGCCTCCCACTGGGTATCGGTGAGCTGGACTTTTTCGGCGGGCGATGTGTTCGATTTATTCATGGCGTCACTTGCGAGATTGACCGTTTGGCCTGTGGGCTTGGAAGCTTGAACCGCGGTGGTGCGCGAGGGGGTGGGGGGCGATGTCGAGGGTGAGCAGGCTGCGAGCGGAAGAAGCAGCGCGGCGGTCAGAATCAAGACAGTGTGGTTCATGGGCATGCCCTTTGGATGTATCTCGCCCGACGGGGTTTCACAAGAAGACCCACGGAACGAGGCAAGCGCACCGATCTTGCCTACAACCCGAATCTCGCCCGTGCCACACCCTATCATTGGGCTCATGCCCGAGAAACGAAAGCCAGGTCCATCCGTGCGTTTGCCGAACCTGGCGATCATCGTCAGCCGCTATAACGCCTCCATCACCGACAAACTCCTGGTAGGGGCCCTTTCAGCCTATAGCGAGCGAGGCGGCGACTCCGCATCGGTCGCGGTCTTCGATGCGCCCGGGGCGTACGAGTTGCCCATCCTCGCGATGGCGGCCGCCCAGACGGGGCGGTTTGCGGGTGTGGTGGCCCTCGGATGCGTTATCAAGGGCGAGACGCGGCACGACCGCTACATCGCACAGGCGATCTGCGATGGGCTCGTGAATGTGTCGCTGATGACGGGTCTGCCTGTCGCGATGGGCGTGCTGACCACAGAAAATGCCAAGCAGGCACGTGAGCGTGCGGGCGGGCGACACGGGAACAAGGGGCATGAGTCCATGGCTGCTCTGCTCGACACGATTGTGACGTTCGGGGTGATCAGTTCAGGCAAACCGACATCGTCGCGCGGGCGGAAGATCAGGGACAAGGCTGTGAAATCCACTGCGGCCGCGAAACCCAGAGGGAAGCGCTGATATGGCCCTCTCACGCGATATCCGCCGACTGGCGTTTCAGCTTCTCTTTCAGCTCGACGCCTCGCCCGGGTCCGATGCTGTCGAGCTCTCGCAGATGTTCTCCGACGAGTGCTCGGCCCGTGACCGGCGGGCCGCGGCCGAGTTTGCGATGCAGGCGTTCGCAAATCGGACCGTTGCCGACGATGCCATGGTGGAGCTTGCTCCGACCTGGCCCGCCAACCGTCAGCCTGCGGTCGATCGGGCGATCCTGCGACTGGGTCACTACGAGATCACGGCCGACCAGTCCACGGGCCCCATCGTGATCAACGAGGCCGTCGAGCTGGCCAAGGAGTTCGGCACCGACAAGTCGCCGGGATTCATCAATGCTCTGCTCGATCGCGTGCACAAAAAGCACACGAACGATCCGACTCCGCCGGTGGAACTGCCGACGTGAGGAGGATCACCACAGAGACACAGAGAGGAAAGCATGAGAGAGGCAATTGCTGTGAGAAACACGGGTCAGTCGCACCCCGGTCTTTCCGTATCTCGTCTTTCCACGTTCATATTGTCTTCCTCTACTTTCCTTTGTGACTCTGTGTCTCTGTGGTAAACTCCCATGGGTTTCTTCAAGTCCATCGCGGAGAAGATTAAGACCGGTCTGGGCAAGACCCGCGAGGTCTTTGTCGCCGGGCTGAAATCCGTTCTGCTCGGCAAACGCCTGGATGAGAAGCTCATCGACGAGATCGAGCAGCGGCTCCTGCTCGCCGACGTCGGGACGGGCACCACGGCCAAGCTGATCGACCGCATTCGTGCCGACTTTCGCGCCGGGAAAATGGACAAGGGGGATCAGGCGCTCGATTACATGAAGGCCGAGCTGAAGGCGATGTGGCCGGCGCAGGACCGCGAGCTGCACTTCACCGCGACCGGCCCCACAGTGATTCTCGTGACCGGCGTGAACGGCGTCGGCAAGACGACATCCATCGCCAAGCTTTGCGCCACCTTTCGCGCGTCGGGCAAGACCGTGATGCTCGCCGCGTGCGACACCTTTCGTGCCGGAGCGGTGCGGCAGCTTGAAATCTGGGGCGAGCGTCTGGGCGTGACTGTCATCAAGGGGCAGCAGGGCAGCGACCCGGCAGCCGTCGCGTTCGACGCGTGTGCGGCCGCTAAGGCTCGCGGTGTTGACATCCTGATCATCGACACGGCTGGCCGCCTTCAGACACAGGATCCGCTGATGCGCCAGCTCGCCAAAATCCGCTCGGTCATCACCAGACAAATCGCGGGCGCCCCCCACGAAACACTCGTCGTCCTCGACGCAACGCAGGGGCAGAACGCGCTGCGGCAGGTGGTGGAGTTTGGAAAGACACTCGCGGGGGAGAACGCACTTGGCACCGGCATCACCGGCATCTTCCTCTCCAAACTCGACGGCACGGCCAAAGGCGGCATCGTGATCGCCATCAAGGACGCGACCAATATTCCCGTGAAGTTCATCGGCGTGGGTGAGACGCCCGAGGATGTGCAGCCCTTCGATCCGGCCGCGTTTGTTGATGCGATGTTTGAGGAATGACCTATCAGAGCCCCCAGCGCAAGCCGGGAGGGCAGAAGTGGCATGTTTCGAGCGTCGTCGCGCGCACCGTGGTCCACCCTCCCTTGCGCGTCGGCCTCTGACGGCCTTACGTCCCCGGCGGCTTCTCGATCGCGTCGCTCGCGGGGCGTCGCTTGGCAACGACCTTGACAATCGGGCTCTCGACCTTGAATGTCAGCCCCGACGTCGGCAGCGTGAAAAACGACGCTTCCTTCGACACAGTTCCGCGTTCCAGATCCTCGGGGCTCAGAGCCACCGTCGCGTACACGCGAAGCTCGTTGCGTTTGAGCTGATCGATCGCCTCGGCCGGGCCCACCGCCTCAACATCCGTGAAAAACGTTTTCTCAGCGCGCACATCCCACAAGGGAGTCACCAGCGCCGGGATCATCACCTGCACGGGCACATTCGCCACTGTCGCCTTCTGCGCCCGGCTCCCGATCGTGACCTCCAGATCGACTTTCGCCGGGTCCATGCTCACGTGGGCGAATCCATTGAGTTCCAGCGGAACCTCGACCGGACGCCCTGGCAGCGTTTCCTTCCGCCCACCGACCAGCTTGGAAACCTGCTCGGGCCCCAGGCGCACGATGGCTTTGGGCGAGTCTCCAAGCCGCTTCAGAATCGCTTCGGGCCCGACCACCCTGACACGCCCGGGCGTGACCGAGGCCGGTGCCTCAAGCTGGGCACCCTGCACGATCACCTCGACTGCTACATCGTCGCGGCGGCTCACCCGATCGATACTCACACGCACGACCGACGGCTCCACACGTGTGATCGTTACGCCGCGTGTCAAGAAAAGCTGTGTCATTCTGAGCGTTTGCTTCAGGTCGAGCTGCGATTCCCCCGGCTCGGTGGGCACGCCTTCGCGGCCCGGCGACAGGCGAATGGCCTTGATAGTCCCGGCCTCGAATCCGGCGATCGACGCGGCCGATCCGCTCACCGTCACTTCCACGCGCCCGCGCCAGCCCTGGCCGTCGATGGGGTCGATCACAAACCCCGAATCAGCGTCGGCCACCAGCTCGACGACCAGCGCGACATCCTTGCTCCGCACACTCTCAGCCTCGGCGAAGAGCCACACGATCGCGGTCACGATCGACACAAGCAGGATGTTCTTGGCGTGCCTGAACATGGATTCACCTGTCGGACGGGTCGGTTTCTCGGGTCACGGCGTTGATGTCGTCGCTGGCAATCGAATCAAGCTGGGGCCTTGGACCACGCTCGAGGCGGCTTTTGAGCTCCGCCGGAAGCTGATCGGGTGCCATGGGCTCGCTGAGCCGTCCGCGCTCGGCGATACGCACCTTTCCCGTCTCCTCACTCACGACAACCACGAGCGCGTCGCACTCCTTGCTGAGCCCCAGTGCCGCACGATGCCGCGACCCAAGCGACGGGTCGGGCATGTCGTCGGCGTCGGCCAGCGGGAGCTGCACACCCGCCGCGGCGATGGTCCGCCCCTTCACGATCACCGCCAGATCGTGCAGAGCCGAGCCGGGGAAGAAGATGGTCTGCAGCAACTGATCGGAGAGTTCGGCGTTCAGCGTCGTGCCCCCCTCGACCAGCCCCGCCAGGCCCACCTGTCGCTCGATGACGATCAGCCCCCCAAACTTGGCCTTGGATAGGTATCGGCATGCGTTTGAGATCTGTTCGACGATCAGAGAAATCTCGGAGGTGGTGCCGCGAAAGAAGGGAGCCTCGCCCAGCCGTACCAGCGCCCGCCGGAGTTCGGGCTGGAAAATCACCACAAGCCCAACCGCAACCAGCGCGAGAAACTTGTCGAAAAGGTAGGAAAGCCGCTCGAACTGCTGCCCGGCCGACGCCACGCGTGAGGCGATGGTGACCACCATGAGCACCACAAACAGGCCCTTGAGGGCTCCCGCAGCCCTGGTCCCCTGCACGAATCGCACGATGCCGTAGACGATGATCCAGATCAGCGCGATCTCGACCAGAACCTCCAGCGGAGGGTATTTGGTCAGGCGGTCGAGGAGATCGGTCAGTCGCTGCAGCATGAGAGGTCGCGGACGCGAGGGGCATTGAGAGTTTACTGGGGCGGCCCGGTGCCGGTTCGCCGGACGCGCCGAACATGTGATGATCGTGCCGCGAGGGCGAAGGCCTGCAACAATAGCGGACATGCCCTACACGATTGTCGAGCAGCACGAGACGCCCAACCCAGCCGCCCGCAAGTTCGTGCTCGATCGCCAGGTCGCCGCCACGCCGCGGTCGTACTTCAACCAGGCCGCCGCGAGCCACGATCCCCTCGCCCGCGCGATTTTCGAGATCGCGGGTGTGACCAACGTACTCATGCTCGATAACTGGATCACCGTCGGAAAGACGCCCCAAGCCGCGTGGAAATCGATCAAGGTCGGCGTCGAGCTCGCCCTGAAGGCGGCAGAGTGACGGCATAGGGAATCTCGGAGGCAAACCGTGTCTGTCCGCAAAAATCGTGGTGCAAACTCGCCTTGCGATGCGGCCGTCGCTGCTGCCCGCGATAAAGGAGTTCGCAATCGCCTCACGAAATGGTTCGCCTCGAACGCCCGCCCACTCCCTTGGCGCACCGTGCCGCGTGATCCATGGCGTTCGCTCGTCAGCGAGTTCATGTTGCAACAGACCCAGGTTTCACGGGTTCTCGAACGCTTCGAGCCGTTCATGGCACGCTTTCCCACACCGAAAGTGATGGCGAACGCGGACGAGTCGGCGGTGCTCGCGGCGTGGTCGGGGCTGGGGTATTACCGCCGCGCCAGATTGCTGCACCAGGCCGCCTGCGAGATCACTGCCCGCTTCGCAGGCGTGGTGCCGCACACGGTGAAGGACTTGCAAACATTGCCGGGAATCGGGCGGTACACCGCCGGGGCACTCGCCTCGATCGTCTTCGGCCACGCCGAACCGATCGTGGATGGCAACGTGTCGCGAGTCCTGCTGCGAATCGAAGGCCTTGAGGAATCAGCAGCTCAGGCGGCCGATTGGACATGGGGCCGGGCCGAGGAACTTGTGAAAGGAGTCGGTCCTTCGCGTGTGGGCGGGTTCAACGAAGGGCTGATGGAACTCGGTGCGACGGTGTGCACTCCCGCCGCCCCCAGGTGCGACGCGTGCCCGCTGGCGGAGTACTGTGCCGCCAAGGCGGCAAGATTGCAGGAACGCATCCCAACCCCCAAGTCGCCCGTGAAAAAATCGTCAATCGTGTGCGATGTAGTGGTCGTGCGTGATTCAGCGGGGAGATTGCTCATCGAGCAACGGCCCGCCAAGGGCCTCTGGGCCAATATGTGGCAGGCACCCACACGAGAGCGGTACACGACCCTTCATTCCCGCTTGAGCAGCGCGAAAAAAGCCGCGAGCGTCTCACCGCTCTTCGAGAATCCGCTGCCCGAGCTTCTCGCTGATCTTGGCCTTGCCCTGGTCGTTGTCGCGAAGGCTCAGCCAACGGAGTTTGACCACCAGACCACACACCGCAGTGTGCGATTTCGTGTGTGGGAAGGTGTCGCATCCAAACCCGTGGCAC
>JAYVUC010000042.1:0-11746 GCA_043788295.1 Phycisphaerales bacterium | reverse complement strand
GAGCTGCGCGGGGCGATTCTGAACACGGCGCAGATGCACAATCTCGTGTCGCAGTTCACGGCGTTTGTGGCTGTGGACTCGATGACGCGGACACAGGGCGACCACGGCACATCGGTGCCGGTGTCGGTGCCGATGCCCGAGGGCGTGCGATACGAGACGACGGTGGGTGCGCGGTGATCGGTACGTGGGGACGAGTTCACGACGCTTCGATCGGGAGCGTGTCGGCGATGTTGCGGACGATGGTGTCGGTGGTGACGCCCTCGGCGCTGGCCTCGAAGTTCAGGATGAGGCGGTGGCGGAGCGACGCCAGTGCGACGCTCCGCAGATCCTCGATCGACGCGGCGACGCGCGAATCGAGCAGTGCCTTGCACTTGGCGGCGAGCACAAGCGTCTGAGCGGCGCGGGGAGAGGCCCCCAGGCGGACGTATTTCTTCACGGTGGGCGTGGCGAACGCCGATTCGGGCTGCGTGGCGAGCACCATGCGGACGGCGTAGTCCTGAACACTCGGCGCGATAGCGACCCTGCGGACGAAATCCTGATGCACGCGGATGCGCGCGGGGTCGAGGACGGCGGCGACGACCGCGTCGTGCCCGGCGGTGGTGCGGTTGATGATCTCGGAGAGCTCGCTCCGTCCGGGCGAATTCACCAGCAGCTTGAAGAAAAAGCGGTCGAGCTGGGCCTCGGGGAGGGGATATGTGCCCTCCTGCTCGATGGGGTTTTGCGTGGCCATCACGAGGAACGGGGCGGGAAGGATGTGCGTCTGGCTGCCAACCGTGACGCTGCGTTCCTGCATCGCTTCGAGCAGGGCGGACTGGGTTTTGGGCGTCGCGCGGTTGATCTCGTCGGCGAGGAGAATCTGCGTGAAGATCGGGCCCTTCTGGAAGCGAAACTCGCGGTGGCGGCGGCCCTGATCGTCGTCGATTTCGGCAACCACCGTCGTGCCCGTGATGTCGGCGGGCATGAGATCGGGCGTGAACTGTACGCGGCTGAAACTCAGCGAGAGGGCACGCGAGAGCGAGCGGACCAGGAGCGTTTTGCCGACGCCCGGAACGCCTTCGAGTAGAAGGTGGCCCCCTACGAAGAGGCAGATGAGCGTGCCTTCGATGATCTCGGGCTGACCAACGACAACGCGAGCGACCTGCTCGCGCACGGCGTTGAAGTCGGTGCGGAAGAGGTCGGCGGCGGCCCTGACTTCCGCGCTTGATGTTGGCCCGGGTGTGGACGGTTGGGTGGTCATCGTCAAAGCGTACACCCGCTCAGGCTGCGCCCACCACGTGGTTGAGCGTGCGCGGGTCGGTTCGGGAGATGATGTCGGAGACGCCCTCCTGGTTGAAGCCCTTGAAGCCGTCGTTGCGTTCGAGGTTTTCGAGGTGAGACCCGACCGCGCCGGTGGCCTTGAACTGGGCGGCCTCGGCGGTGGTGATCAGGGACTTGTTGAGGAGCATGTCGATGCGGCGTGGATCAACCGGCCAGCGATCGCCCTCGGTGAATGCCTGACGAAGGTAGGGGAAAGTGGTGAAGGGGTCCATCATTTTGACCTGGGCGTCGCGTTCGAGCTGGTCCTTGAGGGCGTGCCAATCGAACTGGCACTCGACGTGGTGCATGCCGGCCTGGAGAAACGCCTCGCCGTGCAGCTCGCACCACAGGCCGATGGTGCCGAGTTTGCCGCCGGGGATCGAGGACTTGAAACCATTGTGCGGGAAGTCCTCCATGAGCTCGTCGGGCGTGATGTCAACGTCGGCGAAGATCGTGAGACCCGCAACGGGGTGCTCGAGTACTTGGGCACCCCAGTAGGCGTCCAGGCCCGCGTAGAAACGTTCGCGGTCCTTGAACCCCAGCTTCTCAAGACAGCGGACAAGCTGCGGGTAGCAGTGGCGGCTGCTGCGATAGGTGTGGTGGTCATGGTTGGCCCAGCCCAGCCCCAGCACGTCCTGCCGCGCCTTCTGGATGCGGGCTGCGCGGCAGCGGCGCTGCCAGAAGTCGCGTTCGCCCTGAAAGAAGAGATCGCAGGCCCAATCGGAGCCCAGATCCCTTACGGCGTCGTCGATGAGGTGCTCGGTGTGGGTGAAGCCGCGGATGTCGGCCTGATCGTCCACACCAAAGTCGCGGTGGCGGTTGCGGAAGCGTTCGAGGTGGCGGAGGCTGGCGACGATCTTGTCGGCCGAGTGGTGGGCCGGGACGAAGGCGCGGGAGCCGTGGCGTTCGACGATGTACAGATCGGCATAGGTGCCGTGGTAGGCCAGAGCCTGTCGAAACTGCCCGAAGGGCTCGCCCTCGATGCGATGTTCGAGGCGCCAGGTGGCGAGAAAGTCGGCGACGGAATCGACCTTGATGCCGGCGCGGGTGACGGGCGAGTCGGAGAGGATGATCGAGGGGAACATCGCGCCATTGTGGACGAAGTGGTCGCGTGCGCCGGGCTGCGGGTGGTGCGAGAAGCCAGTCTCGACCAGTCGGGCGCGGATCTGCGGTGAGTTTGGAACTTGCAGGTAGTCGAGCCAATCGGCGAACCGCGTGCCGGTCTGGGATTTCATCAACGCGGAAAGGTCGGCGGCGTGGGAGTTCTTGGCGAGAAAGGCCGCGACAAGCTCGGTGACAAGCTTCTGGGCCTGGGGCTGGGGTTGCCAGTTGAATGGGTCGTTCGAGTAGGCTTTGGAGGGCATGGATGATCCTTTGGGACGGCGACGTGGGGCAAAAAAAGGCCGCATGTGTTGTGGCGGCCCGGCGAAGTCTATCGACCTCAAAAGGGGTGCGTTGGAACAGAATGGGGGGAGGGCGAGGTCAGGGTGGCGTCGCGCACCATGCCCGCCACTGCGTTCGGAGCAGGGCTGCGAAGTCTTCGGCGAAACCGGGTGCGTCGCAGATCGTCGAGGAAGCCAGGGCACGCCGCACGCGATTGCGATCCACGACCGTCTGGGCGACGGCGCCGGACGCGATCGAGATGTAGTCGGCCTCGGTGCGGGCGACGAGATCGGGGCGGCCCACCGTGTTGAGCAGCGAAGTGCTCACGCGGGCGGCGTGGCAATCGCCCGCGAGTGTCACCACCGGCACGCCCATCCAAAGTGCTTCGCACGTCGTCGTTGTGCCGTTGTACGTGAGGGGATCAAGCGCGACGTGTACGCGGTTGTACTGGGCGAGATGGTGCGAGAGGCCGGGCTGGCCGGGCTCAAGGATGAGGCGGTCGGTACAGAGGCCTTGTGTGTGGAAGCGGTTGTGTGTGAAGCGGACGAAATCCGGCTCGCCGAACGAGTCGCTCTTGAGGAGGAGGACCGAGCCCGGCGTTTGCAGGATGAGCCGACCAGAGAGAGACCGTGGGATCGTTGAGCTTGACAACATTGTTGAACGAAGCGAAGACGATCGGGGAGGGCAGCGGCGCGTGTGGCTCGGGGCCTTCGGGCGGTTTGTAGCACAAAAAGCACCTCGGCAGTCGTGCGAGCGATTCGACGCTGTTCGCCTCGTAGCCCGCCGGGTCGGTGTGGTGATCGACGACGCGGAATTGGACGGCGGCGAGGCCTGTCGTTGCGGGATAGCCGAGGTATGTGCCTTGGACCGGAACGTGCCGGCCTTGGAACGTGGTGAGCTGGTTGCCGGGTGTGTGTCCCGAGAGATCCACGAGGATGTCGATACGGTCGTTCCAGAGCTTGAATCCCAGTCCGTCGCCTGAGCCGTGGCAGCGGCGGAAGGCCCTGGCGTGCGATTTGAGCCGGGCGGTCACGGCGTCCTGAACGTCGTATGTGGAGTAGAGGTACACGTCGAACGCGGTGCGGTCCAGGTGTTCCAGCAGCGGCTCAAGAAAGAACGCGCACGAGTGGACGCGGAAGTCGCCCGAGACCAACCCCAGTCGAAGTTTGCGTTCGGTGTCGCGGTTGTTGGTGTGTGCGGTCGCAGAGGCTACGGGCAGAAGCGAGGCGAAACTTCGGTGAACATCCAGACGCTGCGCCGGTGAGAGCGCCGAGTCGTAGTTCGTGAATTGGCAGTACGCGCTACAGATCGCCGTGTCGCGGGGGAATTGCTCTCGTGCCTGCCGGTAGGTTGCCCGTGCCTCGTCGAACCGGCACGCGTTCATGAGACACGCCGAAAGCGCGAGCCAGGTGTCCGCGACGTGCGGCTGACGGGCGTTCCACGCGCGAGCGACGCCCAGAGCACCGGCCGCCCGGCGATGGAGCAGGAGAAGATTGACGAGAGCCTCGTTGCACCCCGCGTTGTCCGGAGCGAGTTCGACCGCTCGGGTCTGATGCTCGAGGGCACGCAGCATCATGTCAGAGTCGCAGGTGCTCTGGGCGACAACAGCGAGGAGGGTCGCGAGATTGTGGTGGGCCACGGCAATCCCGGGCTCGCGAGCGGCGACCGATTCGAGCATGGCGATGGCGGCGAGTGTCCGCCCCGCGGCGTGCTGGACGAGGGCGGCCATGATCTCGGGGTGGGGGGCGGTCGGCGTGGCGTCTGGATCGGGTGGCATGGGGTCATTATCGCGTGGAATCCTTGCCGAGGCGTTGCGGCTCCTTTGCGGTATCATTCATCGACTGCGGAGGCACACATGGCTAAGGCGCTGCGGGTCACGACGACGACATTGCTCCTGGAGAGCTTGAAAGACCCTTCCAATCTGCCGGTATGGGAGGAGTTTGACGCGCGATACAGGCCGGTCCTGGTCGGCTTTGCGAGGCACCTGGGGGCGTCGGCCGAGGATGCCGAGGATGTTGCCCAGACCACGCTGGTCGAGTTCATCCGGCAGTATCGGGCGGGGAAGTACGAGCGGGGACGCGGCCGGCTCTCGAGCTGGATCCTGACCATCGCCAGGTACCGGGTCGCCGACACCAAACGCGGCAAGGCGAGGCGGCAGGAGTTTCGCGGCGAGTCGGCGATCGTGGACCTGCCGCGGGATGACGAGGTGCAGACGGCCTGGGACACGAGCCGGCGGCGTGCGATCATCGCGCTGGCCTTGCAGAGCCTCCGCGAGAAAACCAAGATCGAGGAGAACAACATCCGGGCGTTTGAGCTGGTGGCGATTCGCGGGATGCCCGCCGAAGAGGTTGCCAAGGATTGCGGGCTCTCGGTCGATCAGGTGTACGTTGCAAAGAACCGGGTGACCGCGAAACTGCGGCAGTACGTGGAAGAGATGACCAAGGCGTTCGAGGAGGAGTGAGTTGACGGATCGCTCACAGGCTGGCCCATGCCTTGGTCCAGAGGAGATCGAATCGCTCACAGGAGCCGAGGCTCCGTCGGGTGCGGCACGCGACCATATTGCGGTGTGCGAGCGGTGCCGGGCGGCGGTGGAGGAGAGTCGCGCCAACAACACATTTTTGTCGGGGCTCGGGGCGGATCTTGCCGGCGCGGCAGGGCACACGAGTTTATTCGAGGATCCGCCGCCCGAGACGGTGCCGGGATATGACATCGAAGGAGAAATCCACCGTGGTGCGCAGGGCGTGGTGTACAAGGCGGTGCAGCTTCGCACGCAGCGGACGGTCGCGCTGAAGATGCTGCTGGAAGGCTCGTACTCGACGCCCAAGCAGCGGATGAGACTGCAGCGTGAGGCCGAGATCGCGGCGTCGTTGCGGCATCCAAATATCGTGACGGTGTACGACGGGTTCATGCTCCCGGGCGGGCGATTTGTCATCGCGATGGAGCACATCGACGGCGTGCCCCTGGATGAGCCGCCCGCGAACGCCGCTCCGCTCCGTGAGCGGCTGGCGATGCTGGCGATGGTGTGCGATGCCGTCGGGTATGCGCACCTTCGCGGGGTGATTCATAGGGATCTAAAGCCCGGAAACATCCTGGTGGATTCGTCGGGCGAGCCCCACGTTGTGGATTTCGGGATTGCCAAGCAGATGGGGACCGATGGGCCCATGCCCACAATGACGGGCGAGTTTGCGGGCACGCTGGCATACGCCTCGCCCGAGCAGGTGCGGGGAAAGCCCGATGAGATCGACCTGCGGACCGATATCTACTCGATGGGCGTGATCATCTATGAGGCGGTGACGGGGCGGCATCCTTATCCGATCGACGGGTCGATGTACGAGGCGATCCGCGAGATTCTGCACACGCCGCCGACGCCGCCGCGAACTTTCGACACCACCATCGAGCCGGATCTGGAAACGATCCTGCTGAGAGCATTGGAAAAAGATGCACCGCGGCGGTATCCGTCGGTTGTGGCGCTTGGAGCCGACTTGCGGCACTACCTCGCTGGTGAGCCGATCCAGGCGAGGCGTGACAGCACGATGTACGTCCTGCGCCGCCTCGCACAGCGCCACAAGGTCGGCGTCGCGGTGGGGCTTGGCTTCGCCCTTGTGGTGGTGGCTTTCGCGGTCGGCATGGCGATCCTGTACGGGGTGGCGTCTAACCGCCGCGAGCAGCTCGATCTCACCAACATTCGTCAGAGCATCGAGCACGCGAAACTTCTTGCGGCAACGGGCAACGGCGCGGCGGCCGAGGATCTTGCCTGGCGCGAACAACTTCGTGCCGTTGATGAGCAGGGTGAACTCGCGCTGTCGCCGCAAAGCCCCACGCTTTGGGCCTTGAGCGAGGTGTACGCCCGCCAGCCCTGCGTCGCGACGTGGGCGACGGGCGAGGGTGAGATTTTCGACGCGGCGCTCGCCGCGGGTGGTGAGGTCGTCGCGCTCACCGAGCGCGGAATCGTGCGGATGAAGCGCGGCGACGGAGCGACGGAGCGATTCCCGATCGCGGGGGGCTGCATCCTCGGGATGCTTCGCGACGATGCGACCTCGGCGCTCGCGGCCACCGCGACCTCCGCGGCATTGATCGACACGCGCACCGGCAAGGCAATCAGGCGGTTCGAGCATGGTCTGGGCCCGCAGGACGAGATCGCTACCGCCGCGTTTACGCGCTCGGGCGACCTGTGCGCCCTGGCACTCAGGAACAAGAGCGTGCTCGTGATCGACACGGCGACGGGCCTGGTGAGGTACCAGTTCTCCGGGTTCGCCGCGCCCATCGAGTCGGTCGCGTTCAGCCCCGACGGGCAGCTCCTGGCTGGTGTGGATCACGGGAACTACGAGTTGCTTTGGGCCATGAAGGATGGGGCACAACTCCAGAGCGTCCAGAGCAGCTTTCTGGGTGCGCACGCGAGCGTCGCCGAACAGTTGCGGGCGCGAGTGATTCCGCTCCCATCGGCGCGAGGTCGGCTTGTCGTGGCTATCGGTGTCACGGTCATGATGCAGAACTTTGCGGCCAGGGAGGGGGACAACGCCGACGCTGCCAGCGCGTCTCTGGACACCTTTCAGGCACCCGGGGGCGCGGTCAGGACGCTTGTCCCGTCGCCCGATTCGACGATGATCGCGGCGGGGCTTGATGGTTCGGCGAAGATAGTTCTGTGGAACACCGGCACGCGAACGGTGCGAAGAGTGCTGGCGGGCCATCGCTCGCCCGTCACCAGCGTTCGCATGAGCGAGGACAACCAGTCCCTCATCAGCGGCGACGCGGGCGGGGTTGTGAAGCTCTGGGACCTGTCGCGGGAATCGTGGGCGATGCTCGCTGCGCCGCTCGCCAAGCCCATCACGTCGGCAGCGTTCATGGGCGGCGAGGCGGTGTTCGGCGGTGATGGGGGTGTCGTGGCAGCCATCGCGTCAAGTGGTACGAAGTCGCCGGGCATGTTGCGCGAGATTCACGGGAAGGTCATCATGTCGCCCGAGGCGTTTGATCTTGCGCCGTCGGCGGGCTTCCTGGTGGGTGCCGGGCCTGCTGGGGCATGCGCTCACATCGGTGCCGACAGCAAAGTGCTGCTCTGGAAGTCGTCCATTTCTGGACCGCCTATTGAGAGTGAGATCCGGTGGCACGACGGGAAGCCGGCGTCGAACTCGCTCGTGGCGGCCGCCATGGACTCGAGCGGTTCGCGCATCGCGGTTGCCAACGATCTGGGGCAGCTCTGGGTCGTGACCTTGCCCGGGGCCATCGCCAGGCGTGTCCCGCTGAATCAGGGGCGCGTGATTGGTGTGGCAGGGATCGAGAACGGCGACTTTGTTGCGATGATGCCTCACGCGCTGGTCAGAGTCGGCGCGACGGGAACGGTTTGGGTGCCCGTCTCTCGCCCCGGCCCCTCGTTGACGGCAATCGCGACCTCCGCGGGCTTGCTTGCCGTGGGCGACCAGCGAGGAGGCGTCACCATCCTCGACGCGGGGACGATGAAAGTGCGGGCCGAGCTTCGTAAGCCGGGACCGGCGGTGGTGAGCATCGCCTTTGGACCCGGCGGACTTCTGGCGGCGGGCGGCGGGCACATGATTCGCCTGTGGGATATCGGGACGCGTACCGAACTCGCCACGATCGAGGAGCCTCACCTGCTCGTCAACGCCATTGCACTCTCGACAGACGGCTCGCGGCTGGCTGTCGCGGGATCCAACTACAGCGCGAGTTACGCGGGCGTCTGGGACTTTTCGATGTTCCAGCCGTCGGTCGCGGGAAATGTTGAATACCAGCTTCAACTGCGCGACGCGACACCGGCCGCGAAGGAACGGATGAGAGCGTGGGCGGCCAAACGGCTCCAAGCCGACGGGGCGGGAATGGATCAGGGCAAACAATGAGAACGATCGTGGTGGCGAGCTCCAACCCGCACAAGGTGGAGGAGTTCAACGCGATTTTCGCGGAACTCTTGCCCGGATTTGCCCGCTTCATCTCGTTGAACGAGGCGGCTCCCGGTCGTGTGCAGTGCGAGCCCGCGGAGACCGGCGCCACGTTCGACGAGAACGCGACGATCAAGGCTCTGAGTTACGCCCGCCAGACCGGGATGACATGCCTCGCCGATGATTCGGGGCTCGAGATTGATGCGCTGGGCGGGCGGCCCGGAGTGATCAGCAGCCACTACTGCACCGACGGCCTCGAGGTGGGCATGCCGCGGGGCGAGCGAGACATGGCGAACAACGCTCGCGTGCTGCGCGAACTTTCGGATGTCGGCGTGAGGGAACGCACCGCGCGGTTTCGTTGCGTGATTGTCGTGGCCTCTCCTGTGCCAGAACACGCGGTGGAATGCCTCGTTCGCGGCGCATTCGAGGGCTCGATCGGGCTCCCAGGCGATGTGCCCCGAGGCACGGCGGGCTTCGGCTACGACCCGATCTTTCTTGTCGGGCCTCAACACCTTCGCACCAGCGCCGAACTCTCGGCGCGGGAGAAGAACGAGCTGAGCCACCGGTCGGTGGCCGCCCGCGAGCTCGCGTCGCACTGGATGCGGATAAGCCCGACGTATACTTCGTTGTGAGACGTGCTTTCACACTGATCGAGCTGTTGGTAGTGATAGCGATCATCGCGCTCTTGATCGGGCTCGCGCTCCCGGCTCTGTCCTCGGCACGTGAGGGCGGCCGCGGCGCGGTTTGCCTCTCCAACCTCCACGGCATCGCCACGGTCTGTCGCATGTACGCCGACGAGCAAAAGGGGCTCTCGCCCGCGCTTGGGCAGCCTTACACCACCGTTCCCAACTGGTCGCTCATCGTGCAGGCCTCGTCGGGTATCACCGGCTCGTCGGCCAGCGAGCTCTTCACCACCGCGTCGGTGCTGGTGTGCCCGACCGCGCGATCCGTCTACGGCTCGTTGATGCAACGAACCTACGCGATCAACGGCACGGGGCACTCAGGCCAGCCGGGCGACCTGGGAAACTACGACACGGCCGGCAAGACCGCCCACATCAAGATGGATCAGGTTGCCCGAACGTGGGAAACGCCCCTCCTGGTCGATTCGGCCTCCGCGCCGATTGTTGATGGTTCGCCGCCCCCCACCAGAACTTCGAGCGTTCTCGACTTCCGTCAGCCGCTCCACGTCGAGCAGCGACTCGCCCGGTTTCATGCGCACAACACTAAGCTCAACGTGGCGATGATCGACGGGAACGCGAGGGTGATCGCCGAAGTCCCCGGCGTGTGGCTCGAACCACTCCCGTAGGGCCGCCCCGTTCAGAGTGCGAACGCGGCATTCACGCGCAACCTGGCGATTTGTGTAACTTTCTCAAAGAATACCGAGAGTTTGAGATATTCTGACCGGATGCAGGCTGTCCTCCCGGCGTCGTGCTGGGGAACAGATGAGGAATCCAACGTAGGAGAAGTGAATCATGAGCGTCTCAATGAATAATTCGTGTCGGACTTCAATGTTTGTGGCAGCACTCGCGGGCTTGGTTGGTCTGGGCGGAACCGGGGCGGCGGCCATGGCGGCCCCCCCGACGTTCCAGGAAGCGATCGGGACGCAGTTCGAGGAGCAGGCCCTGGCGGTCCAAACAACGCGAGACGGCGGGTACATCACCGTGGGGTATCGCCGCAATCAGTTCAACCAGGGACGCGACATCCTGGTCATCAAGCACAACCAGTTCGGCATGCCGCAGTGGGAGCGACTGATCGTCGGGCCCGGCGAGGATGTGGCGTTCAACGTGCGGCAGACGCTCGACAACGGGTACGCCATCGCCGCCGAGACCAATAGCGTCGCGGGTTTTGGCACCGCGGTGATCAAGCTGACGCCTGCGGGCGTGCTGTCGTGGGCAAGGGTCTACACGGGCGCGCCGCTGATCACGGGCCCGGTCGTCACGGCGATCGAGGAGATGAAGAACGGCGACCTGGTGGTCGTGAGCAGGGCGGCGACGGGCGCGGCCTCGCACGACGCGACGGTGATTCGGGTGCGTGCCAACGGGGTGCCGGTCTTCTCCAACAGGTACCACGACGCGCGGTACGACGCGTCCCAGACCGGGTTCACCGACATCCGCGAGTGGTTCGACACCGCCGGCGTCTCGCGCGGGCTGGTTATCAGCGGCTACACGACCCGCAACGCCAACGCCCTGCACGAGCCCACGGCCTTCCGCTCCGACAATGCGGGTGTGCCCCTGCAGTACCGCGTGGGTGTCACGCCCAACACCGACATCTACGCGAACGGCCTCGACGCACTGGCTCCCAACGATTGGGGTATGTCGCTGCGGATGGCAAACACTGTCTTTGGCGGGGCAGGCTCGGGCTTTGTCCGCTTCGACCCTTCGCTCGTCGTCATGTCCGAGCGGCAGTACGGCAATTTCCTGGTCTCGCATGCGAGCATCCAGCAACGCGACCCGACCCCGCAGATCATCCTCGCCGGGACCTATCCAACAACGGGCATCGCGGCGGATGAGGCGGCTCTGGTGAACCTCGACCCTGCGGGCAATCCGATGTGGACTCGCATCTATGGCGGGCTGGTACCGGGCCTGGCCGGCAACGAGAGCTTCAACGGTGTGTGGCCGACCGCAGACGGCGGGCTGATCGCCGCGGGCCTCACCCAGACCTTTGGGTTCGGCAGCCTCGACGAGTATCTTGTGAAAACGGACATGAACGGGTTTGTCGATTGCCTGCAGCGGCCGGTGACGCTCCAGGCCGCCGAGATCGGGATGCCATTCATCGACGTTCAGGTGATCCCCAACGCGATCCAGGGCGTCCCTTGGCAGCCGCCCGTCGTGATTACGCAGTCTCAGGTCCGCGTCCTGTGCATCCACTGCCCCGCGGACTTCAACGGGGATGGCGCGGTTGACTTCTTCGACTACGACGACTTTGTGGTGGCCTTCGAGGCTGGCCTGCCCTCCGCGGACTTCAACGGGGATGGCGCGGTCGACTTCTTCGACTACGACGACTTCGTGGTGGCCTACGAGACGCCCTGCCCCTGAGTAATTGACAGAGTTCACGCACGAGGCCCGGGATCGAACACGATCTCGGGCCTTTCTCTATTCTCACCCGGTTTCCAGTTGTGTCGTGCGCTCACGCCGACGATGATGTATTCCGAATCGTCGCGCTTCTTCGCTTGGTGTTGGAAG
>JAYVUC010000041.1:0-32491 GCA_043788295.1 Phycisphaerales bacterium | reverse complement strand
GCCACCGCAGAACTTTACACGCAGAAGCTCCAAACCGAACGGCTCGCCGCGATCGGCGAGACCGTTGCGAACCTCTCGCATTCCATCAAGAACATCCTGCAAGGCCTTCGCGGCGGCGCGGATGTCGTCGAACTCGGGCTGAAAAAGGACGATCTCAAGGTCGCCAAGGGCGGCTGGACGATCCTCAAGCGAAACCTCGATCGCATCGTCAGCCTGACACTCAACATGCTGGCCTTCAGCCGTCAGAGGCAGGTCGAGCCCGAGATCACCAAGGTGGGGCCGCTCATCGCCGAGGTTGTCTCGCTCGTCGAGGGGCAATCGCGGGCCAAAGAGGTCGCGGTGATCGCGGACATCGACACCGAGATGCCGCCGGTGATGCTCGATCCGCACCTGATCCACCAGTGCCTTGTGAACCTGCTCACCAATGCCGTCGAGGCTGTCGAGCCCAAGAAGGGCGTCGTGACGATCCGGGCCGCGTGGACGACCGGAGCGACCGCGCAGTCCAGCACGGGCTCGTGCGTCGAGATTTCGGTGAACGACAACGGCCCGGGCATCCCCAAGAACAAACAGGGCTGGGTGTTTGAGCCCTTCAACACCACCAAGGGTGTTCGTGGCACGGGGCTGGGACTCGCGGTCGCCAAACGCATCATCGAAGAGCATGGCGGGCGGATTCTCGTCGAGAGCGACGAGGGCAGGGGGGCAACCTTCCGCATCATCCTGCCGGGCGATCTGCACGCGGCGGTCGATCCATCGGCGACGACGGGCCAGAAGCCCGACGGTGGCCGCCGGATTTGATACGGAATCTGTTTGATTTCTGCGCGTTGGGTTTCCCAGGACACTCGAAAGAGCGCGACGATTCGGAGAACCTCATCGTCGGCGTGGGCGCACGATTCAACTGGAATCCGTATGAGGCATGTGCAGATTGGTTGGGTCGTCTCTGTGAGCGACCGCCGCCCACTATTTCACGCTGGGGTTGAGATACTTGCGGAGCAGATCGAGATCGGGAATCGTCGCCTCTTTGCCGGGCACGAACAAACTTCCGTCGTGGTCGAACCCAATGACGCGGCCTGTGCCCGTGTCGCCGATGCAAAGCCCCCAGCCGAACATCAGGCCCATCGCCACCAGACCTTCGGCAAGCGGCGTCTCATCGGGCCCGAAGATGTATCCGGGATGCGTGCTGGGTGTAGATTCAACCCCGGGCGGGAGCGGCGGGTTCACGGTGCCGTCCGAGGATTGGAGCGCTCCGAGTTGCCATGTGCGGAACATGGGCAGGAGTTCCGAGGAATCCCAGATGGACCACTCAAAGATGGTGATCAGGCACTCGCCGGAAAAGCGATAGTCCTCCCAAGGCTGATCCTTGGCGTTCGCCGCCCACCGGAGCATGAATTTCGTGAGCCAGGCCAAACGCCTCACGAGCCAATTCTCCACGTTGTGTACAACAACCCCGTCAAGGTGACACGGAAGGTTCGCGTGCCGAAAGACCTGCGACCAGCGAGGCGTGAAGACTTCGCGAGAAATTATGTGCATGATTGGATCAACCCAGTTCAGCGACCGCCACGACGATCACCACAGGCGCTAGATACGGTGCCACGAAGACCACAATTGCCACGAGAGCGATTATTCCGATACCGATGAGGACGGGAGCGAAGTTGTAGTCGGTGAACGGGTTTGGAACCGCCGGCACTGGACAGAGCGGATTGCCGAAATGGTCAACGGGTGTGCCGTCAGGTAACTGGCGGATGCGCACACGAAGTCCATTGTTCTTGTCCCAATGGCCGCCGTTGTCAGGATCCCAGCTCGAATTGGGCTGCCCGCCTTCATCGCTCGGGATCGGGAATCTAGGTTTCCACTTGATCGCGCGATCCGGGGATCCCGGAATGGGAACCCATTCGTTGGGCACCCCGCCCGGCGCGTCTGGGAGCTTCATGGGCGGCGGGAGCGGGTTGCCGTATTCGTCGATTGGCGGATCGACAGGCTGCTTTGCTGAGAATTCAACGATTGTCTTGTTGTACGTGGCAAGGCTGACGCGACGTGCGGTTGGAAGCAGTTGCCTCACCTTCGCCTTGAACTGTTCCGGCGTCAGTGAACCATCGAGCAGGCAAGCACCTTCCGCGCCCATCTTGACGACCAGATAGTCCGTAGACGGATGGTCAAGCGGACCTGGTGCGGGAGGATTCGGAGCATCATCGGGTGTAAATGGCGCTTCGCAGTGTACCGCGAACACCAAAGGCTGGAACACCAAAGCCAAGACAATCACGAGGTGTGAAAGAAAGCCTGAGTCTTGCCTTTGATGCGAGTTTTCCAGCTTGAGCATGGAACGCTCCTCGTGTGATCGAAGTTCTGGAAGAATCTACCAATTTGTCGTGGGAGATGTTGCCGAATTTGAAGCGGCATGAGGAAATTTCATTCCCAATTTTACCCCAAGGTCGAAACCAGGCCGCCGATGACCTTTCAGGTGCCAAATGGATCGAGTACGTAGCCATCACAGCACACCCGTCCCCAGCGCTACAGCGACAAGCAGGAGGCAGACGGCGATGGTGCGTCGCACGCCGCGAAGAGTGACGGACTTCAGGAGCAGGCTCCCGACAAAGGTGCCGGTGAATGCCGCCCCGGACGCTGCGAACAGGAGCGGCCAGCGATTGTGCTCACCGATCGTCCTCCAATTCGACGCCATGAGCGAGCCATACACAATGAGCCGCGTGACATCGACGATGACGGCACAGACGCATCGGGTGCCGACAAGTGCCTCCTTGGTCATGCCGCTGCGTGCGAGAAACGCCGACCGCAGGGCACCCTGATGCCCCGAGAGACCGCCGAAGAATCCTGAGAGCACACCCCCGAGCAGCATGAACCGTCGCGGGAGTTCGATCGCGTCAAGGGCGGGAGAGAGTTCGAGCACAGCGAACGCGAGCATGATCGCCGCGATGACAAGCTTGAGTGTGGTCACCTCGCACATATGGCCGAGCGCTGTGTACGACGCGAGTACGCCGCCCTGAGCGATCATCGTCAGCACCCACGCCCCGACGAACGCCCCGACCGCCGACGCGATCCCGAACGTGACGGCGACGCTCCGGTCGGCGAACTTGGCGACCAGGGCGAGCTTGAAGAGGTTGTTGGCCAGGTGCACGACCGCTGTTGCCGCGACGGCGACTTCGGCCGGGAAAAAGAAGGCCATGGCGGGCAGCAGGAGCGTCCCGAGCCCGAAACCGGAAAAAAACGCCAGCCCGGCTGCGAAGGCGGCGACCAGGCACACGACAAAGTAGTCCACGCCCGACAATAGCGACCACCCCAGCCGCCGCCGTGCCTGGCGTTTGGCGTCGCACCCGCCAAAGTCCTTCGCTGGCTGGCCTCCCTCTCTCCCGCGTCCTATCCTTGTGCCCCGTGTTCCGGACGCGCCGTCCGGGCACCCAACCACGTTTGAGAGGCCACAGCGCATGTCCACCAACGGCACCGTCACGCAGGTCATCGGCTCCACGTTCGACGCTCAGTTTCCCGACGACCGCCTCCCCGAGATTTACAACGCTCTTGAGGTCAAGGCCATGACCAAGGCCGGCGAGATCAACCTCACCGGAGAGGTACAGCAGCACTTGGGCGGCGGGCGTGTTCGCGCCGTCGCCCTGGGTTCAACCGACGGCCTCACCCGCGGCATGACCTGTGTTGACAAGGGCGGGCCCGTGACCGTTCCTGTCGGCGAGCAGGTGCTGGGCCGCGTGTTCAACCTGCTGGGTCAACCCATCGACAAAGCCGGTCCCTCGACGGCGACCAAGTTCTCGCCCATCCACAAGAAGCCCCCGGCGTTCGCAAGCCTCAACCCCAAGACCGAAGTCCTTCCCACGGGCATCAAGGTCATTGACCTGCTTTGCCCGTTCGTCCGCGGCGGCAAGATCGGGCTCTTCGGCGGTGCGGGCGTCGGCAAGACCGTCATCATCCAGGAGATGATCGCACGTGTCGCTCGCGAGTTCGGCGGCTATTCCGTGTTCTGCGGCGTGGGCGAGCGCACCCGTGAGGGCAACGATCTGTGGCGTGAAATGAAAGAGGCCGAGTACACCGACGAGAAGGGGCAGAAGGCCCACGTGCTCGACAAGGTCGCCATGGTGTTCGGGCAGATGAACGAGCCTCCGGGTGCGCGTCTTCGCGTTGCTCTGTCGGGCCTCACGATGGCCGAAGAGTTCCGCGACAGCTCGGGCAAGGAGACGATGATCTTCGTCGACAACGTCTTCCGCTTCACGCAGGCGGGCTCCGAGGTGTCGGCCCTGCTCGGGCGTATGCCCAGCGCGGTGGGTTACCAGCCCACGCTCTCGACGGAGATGGGTGAGCTTCAGGAACGCATCACATCCACCGACAAGGGCGCCATCACGTCGGTGCAGGCGATTTATGTGCCCGCCGACGACCTGACCGACCCGGCCCCCGCGACGGCCTTCGCCCACCTCGACGCGTTCGTCGTTCTGGCCCGCGGCATCGCCGAGAAGGGCATCTACCCTGCGGTCGATCCGCTGTCGTCCACGAGCCGGATCTTGGACCCGAACATCATCGGTGAGCGGCACTATCGCGTCTCCCGTCGTGTGCAGCAGATTCTGCAGCGGTACAAGGATCTGCAGGACATCATCGCTATTCTGGGTGTTGATGAGCTTTCGGAAGAGGACAAGCTGTCTGTGAGCCGGGCCCGCAAGATCGAGCGGTTCCTGTCGCAGCCATTCTTCGTGGCCGAGCAGTTCACGGGCCTCAAGGGCGTGTACACGTCGCTGGAGCAGACGATCGACAGCTTCGAGCGCCTGTGCAACGGCGAGGGCGACAACCTGCCCGAGGGCGCGTTCATGTACGTGGGCAACATCGAAGAAGCAATCGCCAAGGGCGAGAAGATGAAGGCCTGAGGAAAGCCAGAGGCATTGGGCAACAGGCACTTGGCACTCGGAAAGCAGAGCCCCCGGCGCAAGCCGGGGGTTTTTCGTTGGCGGCGAGAATGTCGGTGCCGACAAACTCGTATCGCCCCGTGAGTCACCAATCGCGACCGGAAAGCCCCGCTGGCGTTGTGAGCATCGACCATGCCATGGGGTCAGACTCTTCGTTCGGATCCAACGATGGTGGCACGATCCCAGCAATTGTCTTGTCGGTGTGGACCGAGGTCGCACTGCCATCGCACGCGACGACTGTCACAGCATGAGGATGCGGCCGAACGTGGCTCGAATCGGTATACCACGCTTCATGGAACGCTGTATTCTCGGTGTACAGCATCTTCAGCGAAGGAAACTGAACGCTTGACGCTCGAGCACCGGACCAAAGAGCCTCGTTCTGCATCGAGGCGGCGGGAGCACTGAAGGCTTCAGGCTTTGCATAAAGCGTCCATGTAGCTACGTAGCCCACGGTGCCGAAGAACTTCCCATCCGAGGGGTCCGGGCGGCCCGGATCGTTCGGACACCAGAGTGTAGTATCCAAGCCGTTGTTTCCGTAGGTGCTGTAGATCGGCGTGAACCAGAAGGCGGAGAGGACGTACCCCCAATTTGGCTTGCCATCGGTGAACCACGACATCTCTCTCGGACGAGCCCCTTCCATCTGAAGTTCGGTGGATCGTCCGCGATCAAGTCGCCATCCAAACGGAAACGCATCAGCGTTGGACGCAGAATAAATGCCCGTTGCGATGTGGTGCTGTCGCAGGTTGGCGAGACACTTTGTCTGGCGTGCCGAAGCCTTTGCCCGAGAAAGACCGGGAATGCTGATCGCCGTCAGAATCGCAATGACGGAAATCACGACGAGCATTTCGATCAGCGTCCACGCCCGCGACTGAGTTGCCATGCGCCATGATACCGGTAGAAGCGAGCGAGGTTGACTTTGCCTTACCCCCCCCTAACATTTTTTTCAACTC
Organism: Phycisphaerales bacterium; assembly: GCA_043788295.1. Lineage (GTDB taxonomy): Bacteria > Planctomycetota > Phycisphaerae > Phycisphaerales > UBA1924 > UBA2396. The sequence goes on along the minus strand of JAYVUC010000041.1, from coordinate 26,631 downwards.
GAAAAGGAGCCCGGTCGATGAAAAAGCAAAGTGCTCGCTCTCGCCTCGCCTTGGGACTCGGATGTCTGCTCGCGGGTATACCGGTTGGAATCGCCGCAGCGTCGTGCTTCGCGATTACTCGCGGCGTGTTGAAGGACGCAAATTGCTCCAACTACGGGCCCAACGGAAGTTGCAACCCATACGAAGCCTGTTGGACCGGCGACTCGTGCGTGGCCGCAGGCTCAGGATACTGGTCTTGCACGGCTACTCCAATCGCCTATTTCTGTGAGGACTTGTGGAATGGCGTACCTGTACCCCCGACAGGGTGCTGCATCTTGGGAACTCGTGCGAACCCTCCAACCTCGACGACGCGAATAACCACGGCGGCGACAGCGGTCGGGTCGGGGCTCTGTCTCGTCATTCAGCCTGAAGACCCACCCACCAACCAGTGAGCGCAGTAGTGCTGGTTCTCCTCATTTGCGGTGCAAGCTTTAGCGGAGCGCCGCCGGACGCGGCGTCGCTGTGTTATGGCGTGCGATTGCCGACCCGCTTTCGGGCGACCTCGGTGTTTACGAGTTCGGACGAGACACCGTTGCCGCCGCCTGGTGCGACGACGGTCCTTGAGATTGGGCCCGGCTTTGTTCGAATTGACACGTTTGAGACGCTGGTAGGGGTTGGAAACGTGTTTCGTGACACCATGGTCGACGATGGGAAGGAGCGCCGCACGCTCGAAGTCTCACGGCGCGAAGCGACTCGCCTACCTTCACAGTTCGAAGTCACGCAAGGTCCGATGGGTCTGGAGCAGTTCGTCTCCCCATCAGGCTGGCTGCGCCTTGCCGCGTCAGTGGGCGGCGAAATCAAAGAAGAAGTGGATCGGGTTTACTTGACCACGCCGTCAGGAGCGAGGTTAACGTTTTCATCGCCGGGCGGCACTCTCATCGCGGCGGAAACGTCGACCAAGTCGGGCATCACACTCGGAAAGTTTGAATATGACGACTGGACAACACTTCAGAGTGACGCGACACTGAGGCATCCGACCACTGTTCGCTTCACTCGCACTGACGCGAATGGCCAACGCAGTTATTCACGCAGGTACAAGGTGAGGGATATCGCGCTTCTTGAGCCGACCTACCGGCCGCAGTTGCTCGTGTTTCCTCGTAACGCGATCATCCACGACTACATCCAGAATAAGCTTGTGATGGGCGACGGGCAGGTTCTGAACCCCAATGGTCCAGATCCTGTCCGGACCTCATCGCCTTCTGGTGTTTCTGCACAAACCTGGATCCTCGGAGGGGTCGGGGCGGCATTTTTTTCTGGTACGCTCTTTGTCTATTGGCGGGGCAGACAAAGATGAACGATCGTCGCTCTTCGACTCTGCACGCAATACCAGCCTGCGCCGTCGGGACACTCTGGGCCATATTCCTCTGCGGCAAAATCCGAGCGGTTATGCACGGCGAGCGACTCTCGCCTGAACTACCCGAATGGTACAAGTCTGCGATCACGCTCGCGATGGCAGCCGAGGGTGCTTTGTGTCTGCTCGTCTTGTTCGGACGCGTAAAGGCTGCCCTCTGGTTTGGACTCTTCCTTCTCTCGTGTTTCAGCATCGCGCTCGCGATGATTCCTGCGGCTGCCCGGTCTCATTGCGGGTGCGGGATGAGTGCCTTGCCGCCGTTGCTCGCGCAGGCAGACCCAATCATCCGAAACGGTGCATTTGCTGCCTTGCATTTATTTGCGATGACAATGCTCTATCGCACCGCGAGTGTTGATCCTCGGAAAGCACCGGCCCAGAATCTGCCGTCGCCACCCCCAGGGGCAACAAGTACATTGAACCGCCCGATCCGCTCTTCGAGGAGCTCAAGTTCTTCATTCTCGGCCACGAAGCGTTCCAACGCTGCCAAGTCGGCCGCCACATCGGGGTCGGTGTCCTCGGGACTGTCGGAATGTGGCGGCACAAGGTCGGGCATGGCGTCAGTGCACCAGACCATGGAATGCAAAAGGTCCGCAAGCGTTCAGACCTGCGGACCTTGATCTCTCGAAGGACATTCGAACAATCTCGCGGACTGGCCGCGAGGATCGGGATTACTTTTTCTTGAACTCGATCGACATCATCTTGTATTCCTTCCCGCTCTTGGGGTCGGTCATGTGCATTTCGAGGGTCATGGTGGTGGGGCTGGTGTAGGTCTCGATCTCGCGCATGATGGCGGGCTTCTTGGTGATCGGGCAGTTGAAGGTGTAGTTCCAGGTGAGCACCTTGCCATCCTTGGAGAGCTCGCCCACGCCGTTCATGATCCCGGTGGTCATGCTGTCGATCCAGGTGCCGACGAACTTCTGGGAGACGTTGTCGAACCCGACGAGGCCGCGGCCTTCGAAGGGGCCCATGCCGGGCATGTCGCCCTTGTGCTCGATGGTGGCGTACTTGCCGTCGAGGATCATCGCGTTGGTGCTGGTGCAGATGGTGGTCGGCATCGCGTCCATGCCCGGCCCCATCCACATGGTGCACTTGCCGATCCACGTTCCGGCAGATTTGGCGAGGTGCTTGTGCATCTCGCCGGGCATGCCCGCAGCCATGCAGGACTGCATGTCTTCGGCGGTCCAGCCTGGCGGGAGTTTCATCTCGGGCTGACCGGCGGGAGTGGCGGGATGGGCGGGCGTAGTGGGGCTGATGGGGATGGCATGTGGGTTGGCGGGCTTGGCGTCCTTGGCGGGCTGCCCCATCGCGAACATGCCGAGGACCGCAGCCAGACCAGCCGCCGAGATACACGCCGGTGCGAACAGACACTTGCAATTCATGGGAACCTCCGAGAGTGTGGCGGTGTTCTCGCCGTACATGGGGAGAAGAGCCGCCGCATAGATATTGTGCCATTGTACCCAAACGAACTCCGTCCTGCAACTCGGCCACTTTGGGCGTCCGATCACAGGAAGCGGGCGGGCTTTGCGGGCTCGTCGGGCCGACTTCGCGGCGTCTCTGCCAACATCGTGTCGTCCAGATTCCCAAAGAAGTCGTGTGCTCACCTCTACGTTCGATACTTCAACGGCTGTCCGCATCGCGCGGATGCGATTCATCGCCGCCCTGCTCGACGGCTCCTTTCGCATTCCAGTGATCCGCACACGGGTCGGGCTTGATGCGATCCTGGGCGTGTGGCCCATCTGGGGAGACCTCGCGGCGGCTGCCCTCGCGCTGGTGATCGTCTATGACGCGTGGCGTCTGGGTACCGCTCCTCTCGTGCTGATGCTGATGCTGCTCAACATAGCGATCGACACGGTGGTCGGTTTCGTGCCGATTATGGGCGACCTGTTCGATGTCGCGTGGCGGGCGAGCGAGCGCAATCTCAGGCTCATCGGGATCGAGCCCGTCACGATCTAGCGCATCGGTCCGGTGGGCGTCATCGTCGCCATCGTGGTTCCGGCGTCGATCAGTTTCTGCTGCAAGTCAGATTTGTCATTCCACGCGTCGCGCAGCTGGGTTGTGAGTTCCTGATATCGGTCCGCGTCGCGTGTGTGAAACTCGGGCGCGAAGTAGATGCCCCGGCTCTGGCGGGTCCAGTGGCCCGCGTTACTGCGAAGAATGTCGAACCGCTCGATGGCCGACCGCATCACTTTCATGTCGAGGTCACGGATCTGTTTCTGCATGTCGAGGTGCAGGCCCACCTCAAACCCGCTCACGGCCTGGTCGAGCTTGTCGGCTGGGTAACCACCGGCCGCGATCTTCTCACGGAAGGATTTGGGCGATGCCTCGAGAAAGGCCACGATTCCGTTGTGCTTGTCGATGAGCGACTTGATGGTCTTGGTCCGCGTGTCGAAATCGGCGATGGTCACGTCGGTCTCGAAACCGAACCCGCCCGATTTCCACAGCGGATCGAACATCGTCACGTAGTTTTTGCAAAGGTCGGCGACCTCGGCGGCAATCTCGCCGGTCACAGTTCCCACCGCCGCCGATTGCGCCTGTTGTGCCTTCTGCTGCGCGGCGCGCTTGGAGGCCTTCGCGCTGCAGCCACCGATCTGCAAGGCGACCATCAATATGGCCACGAGCATCAACCTTGCCGCGGGCGAACCCACACGCACCTCACGACTACACATGGCTTTCTCCGTGAATGACGCCCAAGCTTCCAGACGACTCATTGGGCACGCCAGACAGAATACACGATGGCGTTCCACGTTGCACGACCTCCTGCCCAGCGGCGGTCGATACAATCTACCGGTGCCGATCAGCCGCCCCGCCAACATGCCCCGAATCTCAAAGCGGCACCCCGTCGCCGCGTCGATCATTGCTTCGTGGCGGCGTTTGACGGGGGGGCGATTGGTTCCCGACGACGATCGCCGCACGCTCATTTCGGCCTCGGGCGGGGCGGATTCGACAGCGCTGGCCCTCGCGCTCGCCCCGACGGGAAGACTCGCGGGCCTCGCGCACATCGTTCACGACATGCGCCCCCGGGCGGAAGCCCTTGCCGATCGCGACGCGGTGCGAGAGCTGGCCGAGTCTCTTGGCATTCCATTCTTCGAGGCTCGGGTGCGTGTCACACTGGCCAAAGGAAACATCGAGGCGGCGGCACGTCGCCTGAGATACGCGGCCCTGGAACGCATCGCACGTCGTGAGCGGATCGTGGTTATCGCGACGGGCCACCATGCCGACGACCAACTCGAGACGATACTGATGCGGCTGATGCGTGGCACGGGCGTGCGCGGGCTTCGTGGCGTTTCCCCGCGGCGGCGGCTGGCGTCGGGGGCCGTTCTCATTCGGCCGTGCCTCACTGTTACGCGGGCGGATTGTGAAGCCCTGTGCGAATGCGCTGGGGTGGGTTGGTGTACCGATGGCACCAATGCCGACACGCGTCTGACGCGAGCGGCATTGCGTGCCCGCGTGCTGCCGGTGCTTCGTGAGTTGTGGCCGGGCGGGAGCACGAGAGCGGCCTCTCTTGCAACCGACGCACGCGAGCTTGATCGTCACGTTCGCCGGCTTTCGTCGGCGTTGTTGCGTTCGGCAACGGTTGCTACGGCGCCTCTCACGCTTGATCGCAAGTGCCTGCGGGAGGCCGATCGGGTCATCGCTGCGGAGGTACTTCGACTTGCGGCCGAGGCCACTCTGGACGGTGCGGGCCATGATCGCCTGAGCCGGGCGGGCTTGACCAGACTTCTTGCCGCGATTGGTGACGATCGGGGCAACACCCGCGTTCTCGCGTGGGGCAAGCTTGCGATCACGCTCTCGCGCGACGCGCTGACCCTCTCGAAGGCCGTGCCAGCCTCTATAGTCCGGCGATGACCGCACTGCCCGTGATCAAAGCCTGGTCGCCCCCGCCGCCGCTTTCTGAGCCCGCACGGCGGCAGATCGCCCGCGACCTGGCCAACATCATTGCGGGCGAGGTGCGGTTCGGCATACATGATCGGATGCTCTACGCGACCGACGCGTCGCTCTATCAGGTGGAGCCGATCGGCGTCATCGTGCCGGCGGATATTCCCGATGCGATCAGGGCGGTGGGTTTCTGCAACGAGCACAACCTGGCCATTCTCCCTCGCGGCGGCGGGACGTCGCTCGCGGGCCAATGCGCGAATCGGGCCGTCGTGATTGACTTCTCGGCCAACTGCCGAAGGGTGCTTGATGTGAACCCGGCAATGGGAGAGTGCCGAGTTGAGCCGGGCATCAGCATTGATGACCTCAATGACATCCTGGCAGCGACTCTGGGCTCTGACGAATGGTTTTTTGCGCCCGACCCCGCGACCAGCAAGCACTGCAACATCGGTGGTGCGATCGGGAACAACGCGGCGGGCGCACGCTCGATCAAGTATGGCCGCACGAGCGAGAGCCTTATGGGAGTTGATGCGATGCTTGCGGACGGCACGCGGCTTCTGCTTGAGGAAGGGGCGGCCCTCCGCGATCCGCGCGTTGCGGCTCTCACGCGCCGCGTCGCCGACATCGTTCTGCCAATCGCGTCCGTGATCCGCGAGCGATTTCCCCGGACTGTGCGTCGAAACGCGGGATATGCCCTCGACATGGTGCTTACGGCGATCGAGCAGAGCCCGGCCGACCTGTCGCGTGTCAATCTCGCCCATCTGGTGTGTGGCAGCGAGGGAACACTCGCCGTCACGCTGGGGGCGCACCTCAGGCTCCACAAGAAGCCCAAGACAAAGGGGCTGGCGGTACTTGGATTCAGCGAAATCGATGACGCGATCGCGGCGGTGATTCCCATCCTCACCACGGGCCCCGGCGCGGTCGAGCTTCTCGACGACATGGTCATCGGGCTTGCCGCGGCGAACGCGGAGTACCGCCGATATGTCGCGTTGATGCCGCTGCCCGCGGATTCAAGGCCGTTGAAGGCGGTGTTGTACGTCGAGTATTTCAGTGATCGTGCGGGTGCGGACGGGCTTGCCGAGATTCAAGGTCGGTTCGATGTTCTGCGAGGGGTGGCGCCCGGCGTTGCAATGCAGGGGCACACCGATGCGAAGGCCATGCTCAGCGCGTGGAAGCTCCGCAAGGCGGGCGAGCCCCTGCTGCACGGCGTCGCGGGGGACCGCAAACCGATCACCTTCGTCGAGGACAACGCCATTCCCGTCGAGCGTCTCGCCGAGTTTGTCAAGCGTCTGCGTGCGATCGTCACGCGGCACGGGACGACGGCCGCGTACTGGGCCCACGCGTCGGTGGGCGTGCTGCACGTGCGTCCGCTCATCGATATTCACAACGTCGGCGATCGCGAGATCATGAGGTCGATTGCTGTCGAGACCGCCGACCTTGCCCGCGAGCTGGGCGGGGTGATGTCGGGCGAGCATGGTGACGGTCGGGTGCGCGGGCCGTTGCTCGAACGCTACTTCGGCCCTGAGATCATGCGGGCGTTCCGCGACATCAAGTCCATCTTCGACCCGCGAAACCTCCTGAATCCAGGCAATATCGTCGAGCCCAGGCCCATCGAGAGCATCACGCGCTCGCTTCGCGTTGAGCCACTGGATGCTCCAGTGGCTGTGCCGCAGACACCAACGTACTTTGACTACACGGATCAGCACGGGTTCTCTGGCGCGGTGGAGATGTGCAATGGGGCGGGCGTGTGCCGCAAAAAATCGGGCGGCACGATGTGCCCGTCCTATCAGGCGACACTCGATGAACGGCATTCGACGCGTGGGCGAGGCAACGCGCTGCGACTCGCCATCACCGGGCAACTTTCTGCGGATGCGGCACCATCCTGGGATGATCCAGAGACGATCAAGACACTCAATCTGTGCCTGTCATGCAAAGCGTGCAAAACGGAGTGCCCGAGCAACGTCGATATCTCGCGGCTCAAGGCCGAGTACACGGCACAGCGATACCGGGTGTCGGGTGGGCCGCCGCTTTCGGCGTTGATGTTCGGGAATGTTCGACTGCTGAATCGGTTGGGATCAATGACGCCTGGCATCACGAATTGGATGAGCCGGTCGCGTGCGGCGAAGTGGGCGCTGAAATGCTTTGCAAACATTGATCCTCGCCGCGATATTCCGGCGTTTGCCCGCTCGCTGACGTGTGACTTTGCGTCGCTGCAAGCCCGAGCCAAATCCGCAAAGCCCCAGGTCTCCCTCTTCGGCGACTGCTTCACCATGTTCAATGAGCCGGGCATCGGTCGTGCCGTGAAACGGGTGTACGAGGCACTGGGGTATCAGATCACGCTCGCGGACGCGGGCTGCTGCGGCCGGGCGATGATCTCGACGGGGCTGTTGCCACAGGCCACCGAACAGATCGACGCGACGCTCGCACGGCTCAACCCGCTCATCGCGGACGACGCGGTCAGGGCGATTCTGGTCGCCGAACCGAGCTGCCTCTCAGCGATCAAGGACGATTGGCTTCAACTGCGATTGCAAACACCCCTCGCCGTTCGCAAGAGGCTTGCTGCCAAATGCTATTTGCCCGAGGAGTATCTGGACAGAGCGTGGAACGATCATCCCACCAAGCTCGACACCGTCGTCGCCTACGCCTCTTCACCGATCGTCCTTCACGCCCATTGCCACCAGAAAGCGCTCTTCGGCTCCGATACTTCATCCGCGATCCTCAGGCGATTATTCGGAGCATCTCTCACCGTGCTCGATACCGGCTGCTGTGGGATGGCGGGCTCGTTCGGCTACACGGCTGACCGATACGAGCTCTCCATGAAAATCGGCGGGCTCACGCTCTTCCCGGCTGTCAACGCCGCGCCGGCCGCGGCGGTGTGCGCCCCGGGCACGAGCTGCCGCCACCAGATCCACGACGGCACGGGAAGGCGAGCGCTGCACCCCATCGAGGTGATCGACGACCTGATCCAGCGCCGCCGGCCCGGACAGTAGCAATTACGCATTGGCCCCAGGCAGCGCGGGCGGCTCATCCGTTGCGCACAGCACCTTCCTCGTCGCGGGGTCGTAAAAATACAACTTCCTCGCGTCTTCGATTCGCGCGGTCGTCTTGTGTGTCCCGTCACACACCGGAAACGTCGCCGAGAGCCCGCACGCACACACCCATACCGGCTTGGCTCCTGTCTCGATCTTCATGGGCTCGCTTGCGACTAATCGGACCATCCGTGCCATCATTTCGCTCCTTTGGAAACTTTGCGAGGGTGAGAACCCGCACTTTACCCCAATCTTGAAGCGATGCTCCCACGCGGCCTGCAACTCGTGTACTCTTTGTCCAGAATCGACTCCCGAGTCGTTCCGGAGACTTGTGGCTTGAGAAACCCGTCGGTAGAGGGTGTTGAGAATAGTGACACCGCGACCGCGATTGGTCGTCCGGACATTCTCGCGCGCGTCCTAGGCGGGCCGCTCCCGTGTGCTCGATGCCGGTACGACCTCCAGGGACTCTCCGTGCGGTCGGTCTGCCCCGAGTGCGGCACACCCGTGCGTGGCACGATCCTGGCCACGGTTGATCCTCGCGCGTCCGAACTTCTTCCAATCCGATTTCCAATCCTCATTTCGTCCGGGCTTCTGGTCTGGTCAAGCACTTCTCTCATCGCGGCTCTCGTCGTGCTTGTGCTGCGTGTCGAAGAGGTCTCCGCGAGCTTCCACCATCCACTCATAGGCGACGCCCCGCTCCTGCGGATATTTCCGGCGGTGTTTGTTGGTATTGCCGGTCTCGCGTCGCTGGTCTTTGTCAGGCCTCACGCAGGAATATCGACCCTTCAGTCGCTCGCGGCACTTCTGGGTTCGGTCGCCTACGCGCCGCTGGCCTATCTCATGTGGCAGATCCATGGCGTCATCGATGTGCTCGAGCCCGCGCCCTTCTCGCCACAATCTCTCAAGTACGCGCTCTTACGGTCGATGCTCCGGCTTGGCTGCGCCGCGTGCATCACGATTGTGATCTTGGGAATCCGTCCCAACGGGCGGCTCCTGGTCTCGCGCTCGCTCCTCATGCGCACGGGCCGGGTGGATCGTCAGACCATGCTGGTGGTGCTGGGGGCGGTGGGTATCTGTGCTGTGGGCGACGCGCTGCGCCTGGCAAACCCGGCACTTCAGGCCGACACCACCGAGCTATTCCGACAGATCGGATCGTTGTTCATCGCCATGGGCTCGCTTCTCATCATCGCGGGTCTTGTGGGGATCCTCGCCGATGCAATCAAGCTTCGGTACTCGATCGTCTCACGCCCGCTGTCGCTGAGCCTGATCTTCCCCCCCACTGCTCCGGCCCAGCGAACACCCACGCATATGAGCCAGGTCGAATCAAGGCCACAGGCGCAGGCGATGCCCGACGCGGAATCTCGCGGGCCGGGCCCGCTCAAGGGCCTTCATCCATGAGTCCGGCCGATCAGGAACGCTTCGATGGACTAGTCGAGGAAGCGATCGACAATCTTCCACCCGCACTTGCGAAGCTCCTCGACGAGATACCCGTGATCGTGCTCGACACGCCCACGCCCGAGATGCTCAGGAGCCTGGGCATTGCCGCCGACGCTGTCGAGGCGATCTCCGAGCTTTGCGGGCTCCACACCGGCACCGCGTTTACCGATTCCTCTGTCGAGCAGCCTCCACTCACGTCCGACATCCATCTGTTCCGCGATGGTATTTTGAGCCTCGCGGGGGGTTGGGCGAGCCCCGAGGCCGACGACCTCGTGTACGAGGAAATAATGGTCACGCTTTTGCATGAAATCGGGCACCAGTTCGGGCTTGACGAGGACGATCTCGAACGGCTGGGCTACGACTGAAGCGGCAATAATGAGGCGTCGCTATCGCGGCTCACCATGAACAACGCTCCACGCGAAATCACGCCCACACTCGCCAGGCTCTTCGCACGCCGTGCGGTCACGCCGGGCAAGAGCTTCCTTTCTGGCCTGGGTGTCCGCAAGAAGCTCGCCGTCCTGCACACCACGTTTTCGGTGGGCCTGCTCGCGTTTCTTGTGATCGCACTGAGGCCCGCGGTTCAGGAGGTCGTCGATCGCGCCGAAACCGCCGCTGCTCTCGCGCTGCTCATGGCCGCCAAACAGCACGGGGGTTCGCTCGAGAGTTTCGTCGCCCCGGCCAACAGCGAGTTTGCGACGGGCACTGCCGAGAGTCTGGGCCTCGATTCCGCGACGATGACACAGGCGCGGCTCCAGGCGGGCACGCCCATGGCGGTTCCAATCGCTTCTCGCCCCCCGTCTTCCCCCGGCTCAGCCGCGCTGGCGATGCAGGACGAGCAGGGCGGCACGCGGTACTTCACGCTCTCGACGCGGATCCCCGAGGCTCGCGCGGCCGTCATTCGGCTCTCTGTGTTCACTGTTCTCGCGCTGATCGGGGTCTACGCATTCATCGCGGTTGCGATCGAGCTCTTCGTGCTGCCGCGCCATGTCTACGCCCCCATCCGCAAGCTCCTCGATGCCGACGAGGCTCTGCGTGAGGGGCATTCGGAGCTCGAACTCATCAAGGAGTCGGACATCCCGCGTGACGAGCTTGGCGAGATCATGCGCTCTCGCAACGAGTCGGTGATCGCCCTGCGCACGCAGGAGACGCAGCTCGCCGGTGCGCTCTCGCTCCTGGAAGAGGTCGCGAGCGACCTCAAACGCAAGAACCACCTTCTGGAAACGGCCCAGCGAAATCTCGCCGACGCCGATCGCCTCGCCAGCCTGGGCATGATGTCCGCTGGGATCGCCCACGAGCTCAACACGCCCCTGGCCGTGCTCAAAGGGCTCGTCGAGAAGATCGACGCTTCCCCGTCGTCGCCGGTGGACCCTCCGACATCGGCTCTCATGCTCCGCGTAGTCAACAGGCTGGAACGTCTGGGTGAGAGCCTGCTGGACTTTGCACGCGTGAGGCCGCCCGCAACGTCGGCCGTTTCCCTGCGAGATTGCGCCGACGAGGCGCGCACGCTCATCATGCTTGAGCCGGGCCCAACGGTCCATGTTGACAACCGGATCCCGGCGGGTCTGGCCGCGATGGGCGACCCGGCCCGGCTGGTCCAGGTTCTCGTCAACATCCTCCGCAATGCCAAGAACTCGATCGTCGAGCAGCGGGACTCGCTTTTCGTGCCGCAGGGGCTGGTCGAGATCGATGGCTCGATCGCCGAGCGGCAGGGCCGCCTGTGGGCCACGATTTCGGTCTCCGATAATGGCCCGGGCATCGATCCCGCGTTCCTGCCCCGGCTTTTCGAGCCGTTCGCCACCACGAGGCTCGACTCACGCGGCACCGGGCTTGGGCTTGCCGTGGCTGAGGGAATCATCAAGGAGCACGCGGGGCTTCTCCTCGCCCGCAACCGGCCGGCCCGCGCGGGCGCGGTCTTTGAGATCATCCTGCCTGTGGGCGACCTTGCCGCGCCCGCTTGCGGTCTTCCTTCTGATATCATCTCGCAGGCTTCCACCCCATGACACCCGGCGAACCCATGCAGCTTCCATCCAAGCCCCAGACGCAGACGCCCGCGGTTCCGCTCTCGATTGTCGCGCTCGACGATGACGACGACTTCCGCCAGTTCATCCGCACGATCCTGGAGGCCGACGACCACGACGTGCGCACGGTCGCCACGCCCGATGAGTTTTACGCGGCGTGCGAGGCCTCGTTTCCCGATATCGTGCTCCTTGACATCAAGATGGGCCGCTTCTCGGGCGAGGAGGTGCTCGCGGAGATTCGCAGACGGTGGAAGGAACTGTGCGTCATCGTTGTCACGGGCTATCCATCGCTCGACAGCATGCGACAGACTTTCAAGCGAGACGTTTACGACTATCTCGCCAAGCCATTCTCAACCGAGGAGCTTCGCCGGTGCCTGGCCCAGGCTGCGGTCGCGTTCAATCTGGGCCAAAGGCCCCTCGATCGCCTGAAGCAGTCGCTGGGGCGTCAGATGCGTCTAGCCCGGACCGAACGAGGCTGGACGCTCAAGGAACTTTCCGAGGCGTCGCTGGTCAGTGTGAGCCAGCTCAGCTCCATCGAGCGGGGTGCCCACCTCCCGAGTCTCGAAAGCCTCGTCGCCATCGCCCAGGCCCTTTCCCAGCGTCCCAGCGACTGGCTGACCGCCGCCGGGTTCTGAGGTGGCATGGGCGAAATTACCCCTGTACACGGCGGCCCCGATCGGGTACGCTGTGTTCTACGCACAGGAGCATGTTGATGAAACCGACCGCCCGCGTTCTGGCTCCGCTCCTTTCCTTGTGTCTCGCCGGAGTGGCTGCGGCCCAGGGTGCCCGCCTCATCGACCGTGCCAACTATGCCGATCGCCTCCGCGCGATGTGGCTCGGTCAGTGCATCGCCAACTGGACCGGGCTTCGCACCGAAGGGATGCGCCAGCACGCACCGTTCTATACCGACGCGGACTGGGGCCACGCGCCCGACGGCATCGGCATCAACTTCGTCCTGAACCAGAGCCCGTGGCTCGCCGACGACGATACCGACATCGAGTACATTTACCTCGATGCCCTCTCGCGCAATCCGACGTGGACCTCGTTCACGGGGCAGCGGATCGCGGACGCGTGGGTGCCCAGCGTCAACCGATTTATCTGGGTCTCCAACGCCAAGGCCCGCACGCTCATGGATCGCGGCATCGTTCCGCCCATGACCTCGATGACGTGCGCGAACGACCAGGCGCTCATGATCGACGCCCAGCTCACGACCGAGTTTTTCGGCGCCCTGTGCCCGGGCATGACCGATCAAACGCTGCAGTTGGCCGACCTGCCGATCCGCGCGACGGCGGCGTCGTACGCCGTCCACGCCTCGCAGTTCTACGCGATTCTGTACTCACTCGCCACGCAGGTCGATCCGAACCTGTCGCCCGCCGCCAAAATGCGATGGCTGTATGATGAGGCTCGCAGGTACATCCCCGATACATCCAAAACGGCCGAGATCGCCGACTTCGTGCTCGCCGACTTTCTCGCCAATCCCGATATCAACGACTGGGAATCAACGCGGGACAAGATCGCGGTGCGGCTCCAGAGCAACGCCGCCGCATACGGCTACCAGTATCGCGCGTGGTACGAGTCGTCGGTCAACTTCGCGAGCGCGTGCGCCGGAATGCTCTACGGGCAGGGAGACTACAAGCGCACCGTGCAGATATGCACGCTCTGGGGCTGGGATTCCGACAACGCAACCGCCACGCTGGGTGGCCTGATGGGCCTCATGCTCGGGTACGACCAGCTCAGGGCACAATTTCCCGGGCAGACATTCTCTGATCGGTTCAACATTTATCGCACACGCGACAACCTCACTGATTACCTTCCCGCCGACGCGGCAGCCGAGGACACACTCACGCTCATGGCCCAGCGCATGCTCCCGATCTGTGAGCGCATGATTGTTCAGGCCGGTGGGATGGTCGACGCCCAGGGGGGCACGTGGCTCCTTCCGCCTCCAATTCGCGGCAGCAAAACCCAGAAGCTCGCGTACAACCCGCGAGAGCTCGAGCGAGTCCGCAGTGCCAACAACCGCGTGCGCGACGCGGGCGGGACGGTCAATGCCGGTTCGTCGACGCCTTACGGGCCGCCGCCCTCGGGCACGGGCGTGGGCAACACGCCGCTGTTCGCCAATGGCGTCGAGATGAACTGGTCGGGACGCGAGAACAACGACTACGAGTCGAACTTCTACAGCACACTCGGCAGCGGTGCGCCAGCGGGTGGCCAGGTCACGCTCTCCGTGACCTACGACCGTTCCATCGCGGTTCACACTATCCGTTTCATCGAGGGGAACCACTTCGATCAGGCGAACGCACGTGGCGGATGGTTCACGTCTCTATCGCCACAGGTTCTTGTCAACGGCATGTGGATCTCACCGCCCGGCGGCGTCGTTTCCATGACACCGCTTGATCCTGCTGTTCCCTTTCAGGTCATCGACATCGTGCTCGCCGCGACGTTGCAGGCGACGGGCATCCGCGTGACGGGCGTTGCGGGGGGCATCAATCAGTTCGTGACCTGTGCCGAGCTCGACGCGCTCTCAGCCCCGGTGTCGCCCCCGGCGGTCGTTGTGTTCGATCTCAACCACGACGGCAAGGTCGATCTCGCGGACGTTGCGTTGCAGAAGCTGTCGCCGATCGATCTCGACGGCAACGGGGTGATCGACGCCGCCGATCTGAGGTACCTCATCGCAGCGGTTCGATGGAATGTGACCAGCGCGGCGAAAGAGTGAGTGGTGGCACTGCTCTGCTGAGCAGCGCTTCGGTGCCCCACGAAGGGGACACCGGTCTGGAGACAGGTTCCACCGCGAACATCAGGGGCTTGGGAGCAGCAGCACCTGCCCCGCGACGTCGTCGCGAAGCCCGGCGATGCACTCGGCGACGATAACGGCGACGGCCTTGGGCGAGAGCGTGCGATCATGCGGGAGCATGTCGCTGTCCACGATCGCCCGCAGCATCGCGGTCTCAACCGCCCCCGGCGACACGCAGAACGCGCGGATGCCCAGATCCTTGCCCTCGTTGTGGCACGACTTGATCATCGTGCTCAGCGCACCCTTGGCCGCCGCGTAGGCGAAAAGACCGGGGAACGGGTCGACGGTCGCCATCGAGGAGATGTTGACGATGCAGCCTCCGCCAGGGTTGCGTCCGGCCGCGTGGTCGCCCGCGTTCTGGTCCTCCCACACCTTCCACGCGCGTGCAATAAGGTACGCGGGCCCCAGCGCGTTGACGGCGAACGTGTCGTCGATGATCGCGGGCGTGTGCTTGTCGATAGACATGCACGGGGCTGCTCCCGCGTTGTTGATCAGCACGTCGAGGCGGCCGAAGTGCCTGATCGTCTCATCGATGATGCAGTGGGCGTCGGCAGGCTTTCTGATATCGGCGCTGACTACCAGCGGATCGCCCACAAGGAAACGCGCGGTCTCTTCGAGCGGCTCGCGCCGGCGACCCGTGAGGACCAGCTTGCATCCTCGCCCCGAGAGGTCCAGGGCGATCTCGCGGCCGATGCCGCTGCCCGCTCCGGTGACGATGACGACCTGCGCCTGTGTTGATTCGTTTGCCATGGGGCATTATGGGCCGATCTTTCCGCCAGGGCGAGCGTGGCTTACAGTCGGGCATGACGTGGTCACGGTTCTGGTCGTTCGCGGCGTTTGTGCTCATCCTGGGCGTGCCGTTCGTGATGCGCGGGGCGGCTCCCGACCGCTTCAAGCCCGGCGCGGCGAAGGTCGTCATCATCACCCCGCACGTCAGGCAGATTTCCCAGGAGTTCGGTGCCGCGTTCAAGGCTTGGCACAAACGTGTCTACGGACAGGAGATCGAGGTCGATTGGCGCGGGCCACTCGGCACCAGCGAGATCGTCAAGCTCCTGCAGGCTCAGTTCACCTCGCACATGAAGCGGCGGCTCGAAGTGATCGCCAAAAGCGATCCCGCGAAGCTCTCCGATCCGGCCTTCTCGCTCGACGGCGACTTTGCGGCGGGAGATATTGGATACGACCTCATGTTCGGCGGCGGTTCCTATGACCATGGGCGGCTCAAATCCCGCGGCAACGCGACCGTGACCGTGGCGGCCTTTCCGGGTGGTGGAGCGATCGACGCGGAACTCTCGATCGAAGCGGCGGCGGATCGCCCAAGAGCCGAGAAGCTTGCGGAAATGACCGAACTTGTCGCCGGAGTGGTCGTGCATGACAGCGGGCGCAAGCCCGTGAAACTTCGCGTGCCCATCGATGCAGTCGAGGGTGGGGCGGCATCGCTCACGCTCCTGGCCCAGGGGAAGCCGGCGAAGGTGCGAATGCAGAGCGGGCGACTCTTGCGTGACTTCGGCGTGCAGATGTCGGTGCCCGCGGGGCTCACCAAGGAAGAGCTCATGCCCCTCACACCAAACGCGATTGGCGCGGAGAACCTGTACGACCCCGAGCAGTACTGGATCGGGACGGCGTTGTCGTCGTTCGGCGTGGTGTACAACCGCGAGATGTTCGCCGATCGCGGCCTTCCCGAGCCCACCAGCTTCGACGATCTGCGAACCTACAAACTACGTGGGCTCGTCGCCCTCGCCGACCCCAGGCAGTCGGGCTCACTCACAACCGCCATCGACATGATCCTCAACAGCCACATCTGGAGCACGGGGAGCAAGGGCGGGTGGCTGCCCAAGCTCCTGGAGAAGGACGGCCTGATGAAGGCAGCGGCCGAAGGGCACGGCACCGAAATCGACGAAGCATGGGCTCTCGCATGGCGATCGCTGCGGGAGATCACCGCCAACGCGAGGTACTACGCGTACTCGTCCACCAAGCCGCCCATCGACGTGAGCCAGGGCGAGGCTGCGGCGGGCCTGGCGATCGACTTCTACGGCAAGACGCAGGCCCAGTCCGTGCTCAGGCCCGGACAGTCGCCATCGTCTGGGCGGGTCGGGTACCTCGATCCGCTCGGGCAGACAAACTACGACGCCGATCCCGTGTCGATCTTGCGGGGCGCGCCGAGCCCCGAGCTCGCCAAACGCTTCGTGCAGTTCTGCTTGACGACCGAGGCGCAGGCCCTGTGGCAGTTTCCCGCGGCTGGCTCAGGCGCAAGGGCGTCGCGAGAAGGAAATCCAACAGGGGAATCGGGCGGGCCCATGGGGCCTCGTGAGTACGAACTGCGCAGGCTCCCGATCCGGGCCGACATGTACAAGCCGTACAACTCCGTCATGATCGACAAGGTGAACCCGTTCGAGCGTGCGCCGATGGCCAAGCCCGTGGGGTGGCGCGATGCGATCGGCGTGATGATGCCGTCGTTCTCAGTGGACGTGATGGAGGACCAGCGGGAGGCATGGGATGCACTGAACCGTTGCCGCAGCATGGAGCAGTTTCCGGCCGAAAAACTCGCGACCATGTACCGCCTCTTTTATTCGTTTCCAGAAACGACGGTCGGCGGCAAGGCCCTTGAGTTTGTGCCCGAGAACTTTCCGGCGATCGCCAAGGCCTGGCGGGATGCCAAGACGTCCGGCAAGCTCAAGTCCGATTTCACGCTCGGTTACACAGCGTACTTCAGGAAGACCTACCGCGAGGTGGTCAAATTGGCTGAAGAGTAAGCGGACGATGGGTGTGAAGGCCTGCGGCGACTGCGCCGAAGGTATCGTGTGGAAGGGGTGGTGCCTTTCTTGAAGTGGGGACGTGTTGGAGCGTGCCCGTCGGGCGTCCGATACGCTTGGAATGATTCACACCAAGAGAACAATCGCTCGGACGGTGGTGCCCTCGATCCGGGAGTTGCCCGCAGCGGAGAAGTTCATGACGATGCGAGCGGTCAACAAGGCAGATGCACCGCCGGCGATGCTCGCCAAGATCGTGGCGACCATAGGCCCCGCGAGCGATTCGCCCGACATGGTTCGGCGGCTCATCGAAGCCGGCGTCAGTGTCTTTCGATTCAATTTCTCGCACGGCGACTTCGCCGCCCACGAAAGCCGTCTCGCAACCGTGCGACGCGTGGCTGCCGAGATGAAACGCCCCGTCGCGTGTCTGGGCGACTTGCAGGGGCCCAAGATCCGTGTGGGCTCGGTTCCCGATGGCGGGATCATGGTGGAAGCCGGGCAGGACGTTCTTTTCCGCATCGGGCTGGCCCAGTCGAAGATCGAAAAGCAGGCGAGCGGCGAGCCCATCGCGGCTTTCGCGTCGACGTACGACCGTTTGGTCGCGGAGGTCGAGCCCGGGCACAAGGTGCTCGTGAACGACGGTGCGATTCGGATGCTCGCGGTCGAGCGTGACATTGCAAAGGGCGAGCTTCGGTGCCGCGTGCTCATCGGCGGGCTTGTCACCAGCGGCAAGGGAATCAATCTCCCGCAGAGCGATATCTCGGCCCCGGCGATCACCGACCGCGACTGGGAGTGTGCCCGGTGGGCGGTGGATCACGAGCTGGACTACGTTGCGCTCTCGTTTGTCCGGCGGGCCGAGGAAGTGACCGAGCTTAAGGAGCGTCTGGCGGCGATGGCGCCGGCTGGAGTCAACGAGATGTCGCGATGGATTCCGGTAATCGCCAAGATCGAGAAGCCGCAGGCGTTGGCTGACCTTGACCGCATCGTGCGCGCCGCCGACGCCATCATGGTCGCCCGGGGCGATCTGGGCGTCGAGATGGACATCGCACGTGTGCCGGTGGCACAGAAAGAGATCGTGGCCAAGTGCGCCCAGTGGGGCAAGCCCTGCATCGTCGCGACGCAGATGCTCGAAACAATGATCCAGAACGCGATGCCCACGCGTGCGGAGGCCAGCGACGTTGCCAACGCGATTTTCGACGGCGCCGACGCTGTAATGCTCAGTGCTGAGACCGCCATGGGCAAACACCCCGCGCTGGTTGTCGAGACGATGCGGCGAATCGTCTCGGTTGCCGAGGCTCGTGTGGCGACCATCGCCCGCGACGAGATGCAGCCTAAGTTTTTCACCGAATCGCACTCCAAAATCGCGGCCCTCGCCCATGGGGCCTGGTATATCGCCGCCGACGCGGAGGCAAGGGCCATCGCCGTCTGGAGCGAGTGGGGAGGGACCGCCCGCTACCTCTCTCAGAACAACTTTCACGTTCCAATCGTTGCGTTCACGTCGAGCGAGCGGGCGGCGCGGCGTATGGCGCTCTTCGGCGGTGTGACTCCTGTGTGCGAGCCGCCCCCGGCCGACGGCTCGCTCAAGACGTGGTACGAACGCGTGGATGCCTATCTGCTCTCGGTGGGGCTGTGCCAGGCGGGCGAGACGATCCTGTTGCTGGCGGGCAAACCCCTGGGCAAGCCCAAGAGCGTGAACACCGTCGCCATCCGCCGTGTGGGCGAGTCGGTGAATGGGTAGGATGCCCGGATGAGTTCACCGGTTGCGAGCGCGGGTGCCAGGAGCGTGGATTGGAAATGGCTCGCCGCGCTCGCGGTGTTCTTTGCAGCCTTCTCCTTCATGGTGTGGCGCGGGCCTGCGCGGGCCCTTGGCCCGGGCGGATCGAGCGATTTCTCGCTCATCTGGGAATCGACGCGATCGTTTCTCGATGGGCAGAGTCCTTACGAGGTCGTTGCCATACAGCAAACGTGGGAGGAGCACAGCGGCACGTCCGCCCTACCGCCATCGGATCGCAACGCCGCCCTCTTCGTCTATCCGCCTTCAACATTCGTCCTGATGTCACCCTGGTGCTGCACCGATTGGGCCTCGGGACGCATGGGCTGGATGCTGACGGGCACTGCAATGCTCGTCGGAATCCTCGCCGGGTGCCTGCGGCTCGCGGGGCTCTCGTGGCGGCAGCCCGTCTATTGGCTCGCGATGGCCGGAGGGATTGCGATGGCTCCGGGGCACACGGGCATCTCCGTTGGCCAGACTTCCATCGCGGTGATGTTTCTGATCGTCGTCGCCCAGTTGCTGCGGCCTGATTGCACCCGGCGCGGCACGCTTGCGAGCCTGCTGCCCGGCGTGGCATTAGGGCTCGCGTGCGCGATCAAGCCGCAGATCGGGCTTGTGTTCCTGGCACTCGAAGCGGGCCGCGGGCGGTGGAAAGCGGCGGTGACGGGGCTCGTCGTCGCGGGGCTTGTTCTCACGGCAGGCATTCTCAAGCTGCGTGCCTCCGGCGTCGATTGGTACCCGCAGTGGCAGGCAAATCTCGCAGCCTTCGCCGCCAGTGACAACGCCGACCCATCAGCCGCCAATCCGCTCCGCTATCAACTCATCAACCTCAGCTACCTGCTCCACGGTTTCACGGACAATCGCGCCGTCGTGAAATGGCTCGTGTACACCATCGTCACGGGGCTTTGCGGCGCCTACTTCCTCGCCGGTCGCGGCAAACCCAGTGAACGCGGCGAACTGCTCAGCCTCTCGTTCCTCGCTGCAGTATCGATGCTGGTGGTCTATCACCGCCTGTACGACGCCTTGGTGCTGCTCTTCCCGCTCGCGTGGCTCTTCTCGCAGGTGCGATGCCTGCGCGACGCGAACGAGCGACGGCGAGTCTGGGGCATTTGCCTCGCGGTCGCTCTCTGCCTTCTTCCGTTCTACGTTCCCGGCGCGAGCCTGCTGAACTCGCTCAAGGACAATCACAAGATCGCGGCGAGCATCGCGGAATCGTGGTGGTTCAACGCTCTCATCATGCCCCACGCGGTCAGTGCCCTGATGGGGCTGGCGTTGTGCATGATTCTGGCGAGGGACAAGCTGGCCCCATCGCAAGACCACCCATGAACCGACCAGCGATCATCCTGGTTCTCCTCACACTCATCGCGTCGTGGTTTGGCATGATGATCGTGCATGAGACCGGTCATGTGCTCGCGGCCCTCGCGACAGGATCGGTGATCGACCGCGTGTCGCTCCCGTGGGTCGGATTCTCGCAGACACAAATCACGAAGTATGTGCGGCCAACGGTGGTGGTTGCAGCCGGGCCGACGCTTGGGGTGATTCTCCCCGCGATCGGCTGGGCCGTATTGCGACGGTCATCATGGGGCGCGTTGTGCCGGTTCTTCGCGGGGTTCTGTCTCGTGGCAAACGGCGGATACATCGCGTCCGCAATGGTGAAACCCGCCGGCGATGCGGATGCCCTTGTCGCTCTGGGCGTGCCCGCATGGGTGCTCGGCGTCGCGGGGTGTGTGGCGGTGGCGATTGGGCTGCAACTATGGAATGGTCTTGGCTCGAGCTTCGGGCTCGGGCGTGCGAGTGTGCCCGCAGGTGCCGTCACAAAGGCGTTCGCAGCGTGCGCCGTTGTGCTGGGGATCGTGCTTTCGTCTCACCTCGTGTAGATGTTCCTACGCTCATCTTCATGGAGACGCACTGGTACGATGCCCATCTCGATCTCGCGTGCATCGCCCTCGAAGGCCGCGACATGTTCGCCGACGACCCGCGCACGAGCGGCGGGGCGATGCCACCGGGGGCGATCACGCTGCCCTCGCTCGTCGATGGGCGCGTGCGGTCGATGCTCGCGACGATCTTCATCGAGCCCGATGGCACCACCGAGTCTATCGCGTACAAGAGCGGCGACGCCGAATCGGCCCATGCGGCGGGCCTGCGGCAGATCGAGCTCTACCAGGAATGGGAACAGCGCGGAGCGATCCGCGTTGTGCGCCCGGGAGCCATGCAGACCGCCCTCGGCATCGAAACACGCATCCTCGTCGAAGGTGCAGACTGCATCCGCTCGCCACAGGAGATCTGGTGGTGGCGTGATCAGGGAGTTGCAGCCATCTCGCTCGCGTGGGCGAAACAGACACGGTACGCCGGCGGCAACGGGTGCGAAACAGGCCTCACCGACCTTGGCCGTGCGATGGTGGGGGAGCTTGATCGCCTGGGAGTCGTGCATGACATCACGCACCTCTCCGACGCGTCGCTCGCGGAATTGCTGGAGCTGACGGATAGGCCCATCATCGCCTCGCACTCAAACTGCCGCTCGCTCCTCGACGGCGGCACGCTCTCGCTGGGCATGCGTCAGCGTCAGCCCACAGACGACACGATCCGCGAAATCGGGCGTCGTGGCGGCATGATCGGCAGCGTGCTCTACTCGCCGTTCATCATCAGGGGTGGCAGCCGCGATCGGCGGGCGACGCTCGCCGAATGGGCCACACACGTTGACCGGCAGTGCGAGCTGATCGGAAATCGCCAGCAGGTCGGCCTGGGCTCCGACGCCGACGGCGGCTTCGCCGCGTCCGCCCTCCCCGAAGGCATCGACCGCCCCGCCGACTATGGCAAGCTGCTGGAGACGCTCAGCAGCCGCGGCTGGAGCGATGCCCAGATCGCTGGGTTTGCGTCTGGAAACTGGTCAAAGTTCTGGAGCGAGCGTGGTGGCCCGGTTCCTGGTGGCCCGGTTCTCCGAACCGGGTCTCACGGCCCCGCATAGTCGTCCACATCCCCCGCATCGGCTAGCACAGCCGCCAAATATCCCGTCTCCCACTAGCGGCTCACCCCAAGCCATCCATCAGCAAGGGCCTAGAATCGGCCCATCTTGACGAATGTTCAAGGGGCGGTAGCTCAATTGGTAGAGCACTAGCTTTGCAAGCTAGGGGTTGAGAGTTCGAGTCTCTTCCGCTCCATTTCGGCAACTTTCCAGCGAAAATGCACGCAGAGGCGTTGCGGAAATTGAGCCAGATTGCTGTAGGTGAGTTTCCGACCAGCGCAGCATTCCGAGGCTTGCGCCTCTTCATTCGCGTCAAACTGAGGGTGACAGGACTCGAACCTGTAGCCTTCTGAGTCGAAGTCAGATGCTCTATCCAATTGAGCTACACCCCCTGCGGCCAGGGACCCGGGCAATGGGCGATTTCAGGTGCCCGGGCGGTCAGTTGCGCTGGTCAAACTGAGGATGACAGGAGTCGAACCTGTAACCTCCTGATTCGTAGTCAGGTGCTCTATCCAGTTGAGCTACATCCCCGCGTTCCGGATTCTGGACCCGGAAGTCGGGCTAAAGATAAGCCGGATGGGCCCTCCGGGCAAGGTCCCGGGGCTCGCGAACGGGTCTGGATAGGGTTCAGGTGGGGTCCAAGGCCCTCCCGGCTTGATTGTCGGGCCCGGACTGCCAATTATTCCGGTCCCGCCCCGGGGTCGGCCCACGTCGCCGACCCGCGACCCTCTGGCGGGCTCGGGATACCGCAGGAAGGATCAGGGACTCAGGAATGGCTCACTCCAACAGCGCTCGTAAACGCATCCGTCAGAATATCAAGGCCAAGGCTCTCAACCGCTGGCGGATCAAGGCGATGCGCGATGCCATGAAGGAGTTCGGCGAGAAGATCCTTCACGGCACCGCCGACGAGGCCAAGGCCGCCTACGCCGTCTGCCAGAAGGTCATCGACCGCACCGCTCAGAAGGGCGTGATTCACAAGAACCAGGCTGCTCGCCGCAAGAGCCGCATGGTCGTCAAGCTCAAGATCAAACAGGGCAAGGTCTGAACTGATCGGGCTTGAACTCCGAAATTACAAGAATAATTACGCCGGCCGCACCTCGTGCGGCCGGTTCTTTTTTTCACCGGCACAAGCGACTCGGGGCTGAGGCCGTCGCCGCATCCCTACGCTCGCCGCATTCCGATGCCCGCCACCCCGCGTCAATCCGCTGCCAGGCTCAGCATGTCCGACGAGTCGTACGGCAAGCTTTCGATTCGCCCACTGCACATCCTCGTCTTCCTCGCGCCCCTCATGGTGCTCTACGAGATCGGGCTGGTCGTCTACCTCTCCAGCTCCGATGGCACCTTCCGCGAAACAATCCGCGCCCACGAAACTCTCAGCCGTTTCTTCGAGCAGTTCGGGCAGTCAAGCCTCTACCTCCCCGGCATCGCTCTCGCCGTCGTCCTGATCGTCTGGCACATCGCCTCCCGAGACCGCTGGAAGGTTCGCTGGGGTGTGGCCGCCGGCATGGGCTTTGAGTCGGCCCTCTGGATGGTCCCGCTCCTTGTCTTCGGGCTGGTTATGTCCATGGACCTCAACGGGCACCCCAAGCCCGCGATGATGCCCGCCGGGCTCGCGGCTGGCTTCAGCGGCGAATCGTGGCAGGCCCGCGCCACGCTCTCCGTCGGTGCCGGTCTCTATGAAGAACTGCTCTTCCGCCTCCTGCTCGTCACCGGGCTCCACGCCCTCTTCTTCGACCTGCTCAAGCTCAAGGAAACCCCCGCCTGCATCCTCGCGGTTGTCGGATCGGCCGTCGCCTTCACCATCTACCACGACGTCTCCTACTTCGGCGGCACGCCCTTCCACACCGTCCTCTTCTATACCGTTGCCGGCGGCTACTTCGGCGTCGTCTTCCTCCTCCGGGGGTTCGGGATCGTCGTGGGCACCCACGCCGCCTACGACATCATGGTCCTGGTCGTCATGCCCCTCCTCCGCGGCAGCCACTGACGCCTTCTGGTATGCTCGCGCCGGGGCTGGGCATGAGGATTCCCGCATGACCGACACGATGGATTCGCCGCGCACGTCATCCAACATTCTGGTGCGACTCTCGACCATGATGTTCCTCCAGTTCTTCGTCTGGGGGGCGTGGTATGTCACCATGGGCACCTACATGGGCGACAAGGGGCTTGGGGCCTCGATCGGTCACGCGTACACCGTCGGCCCTATCGCCGCGATCATCTCACCCTTCTTTCTCGGCATGATCGCTGATCGGTACTTCTCGACGCAAAAAATCCTTGGGGTTCTGCACATCATCGGGGGGCTGGCGATGCTCGCCGTCCCCGCGCTCGCAAAGGCATCGGTAGAATCGGCTGCACAGCACCCATTTCCGATCGATCATCAGCCCTTCATCAATCCGTATCACCTTCCATTCCTTGCGGCGATCTTTGTTCACATGCTCTGCTACATGCCGACCCTCGGGCTGACCAACTCAATCTCGTTTGCACACGTCAAGAACGCTCAGCGCGACTTCCCCGTGGTTCGTGTGCTCGGAACAATCGGTTGGATCGCCGCAGGCATTCTGGTTTCGAAAGGAATGCAGGCCGACAAGAAGGACACATTCTTCTTTGTCGCCGGTGCAGCGGGGATCCTCCTCGGTTCGTTCAGCCTCACCCTCCCGCACACACCGCCACCAAGTGCTGGCAAGAAGGCGACAGTTGGCGAGATACTGGGTATCGACGCGCTGAGCCTGCTGCGAGATCCGAGTTTTCTGGTGTTCACAATCGCCTCGTTGCTCATCTGCATCCCTCTCGCCGGCTACTACAGCAAGGCACAGACTTTCGTCGACCACGCGGGCTTCGCCAACCCAGCATTCACCATGACTTTCGGGCAGATGTCCGAGATCATCTTCATGCTGCTCATCCCGTTCTTCTTCGTCCGTCTCGGCGTCAAGTGGATGCTCGCCGTTGGCATGCTCGCCTGGGCCGTCCGCTACGGGCTCTTCGCCGGAGCCGCCGCCGATGGCACCCATTGGATGATCCTCGCGGGCATCATCCTGCACGGCATCTGCTACGACTTCTTCTTCGTCACAGGATTCATCTACGTCGAACGCAAAGCTCCGCCCGCCATCCGTGCCCAGGCCCAGAGCTTCCTGGTGCTCGTCACCCAAGGCCTGGGACTGGGCATCGGTGCTCAGGTATTCCAGAAAGTATTCTCGCACTACTCCGATCCCAATAGCGACGCACTCGTGGCCCGTGCCACAGGGCTCCGGAATCAGGCCGCGCTCGTGAACCCCTCCACCGACCCGACCGATCAGACCAGTCCCCTGCTCCAGTCCGCGAGCGACGTCCTCCTCCACAGCGCCGACTGGAAGATGATCTGGATGATCCCCGCCGTCGCAGCCGCTGCCACCCTTGTCTTCTTCATTTTCGGCTTCCGCGACAAGGCGACCGCTCAGTCAGGCGCGCCGCACCCGTAGTTGTGCCAGCCGCATTGCATCTCTCCAGCGCACTCGACACGCTTGTTCAGTTTGTTTCGCCCGTACAGTCCCACCCCAATGCCCCCTCCCCCCGAATCCCACGCCATCGACCCTCTCCGCTCCGTCCGCGTCGGTGCGGGCGACTCGGGCGCGTTCCTGTTCGAGTTCGCGTGGGAGGTCTGCAACCAGGTCGGCGGCATCTATCAGGTCATTCGCTCCAAAGTTCCCTTCATGGTCGACCGCTGGGGCGACCACTACTGCTGCGTCGGCCCATGGACCGAGAGCAAGGCCTCCCTGGAATTCGAGGAAAGCCGCGCGGGCGGGTGGATCGGCCGCGCTCTCGACTCGCTCCGCGAACAGGGCCTCATCGTCCGCCACGGGCGCTGGCTCATCCCGGGTCGCCCCAGGGCACTGCTCATTGAGCATGGCCTTCCAAGCCACCAGCTCGACGCAGTCAAATTCGGCCTCTGGGAACACCACGGCATCGAAACCCCCTCCGGCGACGGGCTCATCGACGGTGTCGTCAGCTTCGCCGACGCCTCGCGCCGTCTGCTCGAAGCCCTCTGCGAGCACCACGCCGCCCAGCGCGGTGGCAAGGGCAACCGCACGCTCGTCGCCCACTTCCACGAGTGGATGGGCGGGCTCGCCATCCCCATGGTCCGCAAGAAGAATCTCCCGCTTGCCACCGTCTTCACCACCCACGCGACGCTGCTGGGTCGCTACATGGCCAGCAACGAGAACGATTTCTACGAGAAGCTCCCCTGGGTCGATCAGGCCGACGCCGCCGTGCGATACAACGTCCGCGCCCAGCATGGCATGGAACGCGCCTGTGCCCACGGCGCTCACGTCTTTACCACCGTCTCGAGCGTGACGGGCGAAGAATGCCAGTATCTGCTGGGCCGCCCCGTCGATCTCGTCACGCCCAACGCCCTCACCATCAGCTCCTACAACATGGTCCACGAGCAGCAGCGACTCCACGGCGAGTACAAAGAGGGCATCCACCGCTTCACGATGGGTCACTTCTTCCCCAGCTACAACTTCGACCTCGACAAAACCCTCTACTTCTTCACCAGCGGCCGCTTCGAGCCCAGAAACAAAGGTTTCGACGTCTGTCTCGAATCAATGGCCCGCCTCAACTCCGAGCTCAAAGCAACCAAAAGC
>JAYVUC010000040.1:0-6735 GCA_043788295.1 Phycisphaerales bacterium | reverse complement strand
GTCGTGCTGGCCCACCACAACCTCATACGCCAACTGCCGCACCGTCTTGCCCTGCTTGAACGCTTCCTTCGCAAGGGCGGCCGACTTGTCGTAGCCGATGATGGGCACGAGGCTCGTACACATCGCCAGCGAGCCCTCGATCAGCTCGGCACAGCGCTTCTCGTCGGGCCTGAGATCCCTGAGCAGATTCTGATCGAACATGAGGAGTGCTTTGGAAAGCAGGTGGATCGAGCTGAGCAGGTTGTGGGCCATCATGGGCATCGCAACATTGAGATCGAGCAGGCTCCCGATGCCGCCCATCCCGCCCAGCGTGACGGCGTGGTGATTCCCCAGCACCTGGCAGCAGACCATGATCATCGCCTCGCAGATGACGGGGTTGACCTTGCCGGGCATGATCGACGAGCCGGGCTGCACCGCGGGAAGTGTCAGTTCGCCGATGCCGCAGCGTGGGCCCGAGCCCAGCCAGCGGATGTCGTTGGCGATCTTCGTGAGGCTTACCGCGAGTGTCGAGAGATGTCCCGACGCCTCGACATACGCGTCTTTGGCGTGCTGTGCCTCAAAATGGTTCATCGCCTCGCGGAAGTGGATGCCGGTCGTGCGTGTGAGCTCCGCCGCCACGAGCGACCCGAATTGTTCGTGGCAGTTGATCCCTGTGCCCACCGCCGTCCCGCCGATGGCAAGCTCGCCCAGCGTGTGCAGTGCGCGGTGGAGTCGTTCCTCGGCGTGGTGCATCTGGCTTGCGAATCCCGAGAACTCCTGCCCAAGGCGAATGGGCGTCGCGTCGGCGAGATGCGTCCGCCCGATCTTCACGATCTTGTCCCACGCCGCCGCCTGCGAATCGAGCCTCGTCGCTACCGCCTTCACCGCGGGCAAGAGCTCGTTCTGGATGAGCAGTGCCGCGGCGATGTGCATCGCCGTCGGGAAGGTATCGTTGGACGATTGGCTCATGTTCACGTGGTCGTTTGGATGGATGCCGCCGTCCTTGAGATACGCAGCGTCCTTGGACGACCCGATGGGCTTGTGGCGGCGTAGGCACACGAGATTGGCGATCACCTCGTTCGCGTTCATGTTGGTCGATGTTCCGCTACCGGTCTGATAGATGTCGACTGGAAAGTGCTTGGCGAGTCCGCCCAGGGCGGGCAGGCCGTCCTCGATTTCCTTACAGACCTCCACGATGGCGGCGGTGCGTGCCGGGTCGAGCTTTCCCAGCGCGTTGTTCACGCGTGCAGCGGCGGCCTTGAGGATCGCGTACGCCCGGATGACCGGCGCATCAACGGGATGGCCCGAGACGGGAAAGTTGAGAACCGCACGCTGCGTCGAGGCACCATAGAGCACATCGGCCGGCACGTGCATCTCGCCCATGGTGTCCTTTTCGATGCGTGTGGCAGCCGCAGGGGGGACGTGGTTGGTCATGCCGCAGGGTAGGAATCCAGTGCGGGCCCGGGGAGCCAAATATCAGGCTTGACGGGAATCGCTCATCATGGCATACTGCACGCCTCGACCCAGGGGCCGACGTTCGGCCTGTGCGTTTGTGGTCAAGGCAAAACTCCCCGATGGGGAGGTTCAAAGGGGCTCTAGACATGTCGATGCTGAAGAAGTCCTGCGGGATGTCCTTTCTTCTGTTCATGGTGTCAGGCACCGCCATCGCCAGCGATGAGCGTGCAGCAGTGGGGCAGGTTGATGGTGCCGCCATCGGCCTCGAACACGCCCTCGCGGTACAGGATTGGAAGACCGGGTGGTACGCCGCACGCAACGGGGTCATCGAGTTCGACCGCGATCTGGTCTTCGACCCGATGAGTGTCATAGTGAAGTTTGAGCAGGGCTTCGACGAAGACTCGCGGGCGCTGATCCGCGAGGTGGCGGGGCTTCACACGCTCGAAACCTGGAATCTGGTGCCCGGGCTCGAGCACGCGGCGATCGACGGCACCGTCGAGGACGCCATCGCGATGATCGAGGCACTCGGCCTGGCGTATGGCGGGATCGAGTTTGTCGAGCCCGACTACATCGTCCACACGTGTATCACACCGAATGACACGTTCTACTCGCTCGAGTGGGGGATGAACAACACCGGGCAGACCGTCAACGGCGACCCCGGCACCAACAACGACGACATCGACGCGCCCCAGGCCTGGGACGTGACCACCGGCAGCTCGACCTTCGTCGTCGCCGACATCGACACCGGCATGCGCAAGACGCACGAGGATCTCGCGCCCAACATCTGGACCAACCCGGGTGAGATCGCGGGCAACGGCGTCGACGACGACGGCAACGGCTACAAGGACGACACCTGGGGCTGGAACTTCTACAGCAACAACAACAACCCCAACGACGACAACGGGCACGGCAGCCACACCGCCGGCACGATCGGCGCCAAGGGCAACAATGCCAAGGGCGTCGCCGGCGTTGCGTGGAACTGCAAGCTTGTCGCCCTGAAGTTCCTGGGCCGGACGGGCAGCGGCTCGACGTCCGGCGCGATTTCCGCCATCAACTACTGTGTTGACAAGGGCATCAAGGTCTCCAACAACTCCTGGGGCGGCCCGGGCAGCTCCTCGCTCCAAAGCGCCATCACCAGTGCCCAGACCGCCGGGCACCTCCTCATCTGTGCGGCCGGAAACAGCGGGGTCAACATCGACACCTCGCCCACCTACCCCGCCTCGTACACCAACAGCAACATCATCTCCGTCGCCGCCATCAACAACGACTTCGGCCTGGCCAGCTTCTCCAACTATGGTACGACGGGCGTCGATCTCGCTGCCCCGGGTGTCATGATCGCCAGTTGCTACAAATCCAGCGACTCCAGCTACGTCTACCTCGACGGAACCTCCATGGCCACGCCCCATGTCACCGGCGTGGCCGCCCTCGTCTGGTCTGTCAATCCCGCGTGGACATACTCCCAGGTCAAGAGCAAGATCCTCTCCTCCGTCCGGACCACTCCGTCCCTCACCGGCAAGTGCGTCACCGGCGGCGTGCTCAACGCCAACAACGCCGTCCATTGATCGCCGATCGAACTCTCACACGGCACCAAGGCCCGCGGCCGCCCGCGGGCCTCTTACATGCGCTCAACCAGCGGGATGCCCAGGCACGTCAGCCCGTCGGCCAGCACACGGCTCGTAAGGTCGCACAGCCGCAGGCGAGACGCACGCGTCGCCGCGTCGGGTGCCTGCAAGATCGGGCAATTGGTGTAGAATGAGCTGTACGCCCCGGCGAGATCGTACAGAAACTGGCACACCCGATGCGGCTCGGCGTTGTCGGCCGCCTGCCGCAACGCCTCCGGATACCGCAGAATCGCCAACGCAAGCGACTTCTCCGCAGCGTCCGCGAGCACGATCGAACCGTGCCCAGCCGCGTGCCCAGCCGCGGCCGCCTTGCGGGCGATGCTCCGCGTGCGGGCATACGCGTACAGCAAATACGGCCCCGTGTTGCCCTCAAACGCGACCATCCGATCGAAGCTGAACACGTAGTCTTTGATTCGCTCGACGGAGAGGTCAGTGTACTTGATCGCCGCGATGCCGACCGCACGGGCGATGGGCGGGATGTCCGCCTCGGCCATGTCCGGATTCTTCTTGCGAATCTCGGCAGCCGAACGGTCGGTCGCCTCCGTGATGAGGTCCGCGAGTTTCACGTTCTCGCCCGATCGTGTCTTGAAGGGTCGATTGTCCTCGCCCAGAACCATCCCGAACGCCGCGTGAATCATCGTGGACGCGGGTGCGCCAAGAGTCCCGGTTGAGTAACCCGCCCGGTTGCACGCCGCGAAAACCTGCTGAAAGTGCAGCGACTGGCGTGCGTCCACGCAGTAGACAAGCCGCGAGCCGCCGAACTTCCGCACCCGACGCCGCACGCCCGCGAGATCGGTGGTCGCGTAGAGAAACCCGCCGTCAGACTTGCGGATCAGGCAGGGCTCGGGAATGTTGCCCCACTCGGGCTTGTCGAGGCGCACGATCACCGCGCCGTCGTTCACCTCCGCGATGCCGCGTGAAAGCAGGTCATCGACGACGCCCGCAAGCTCATCCGCGTAGCTGCTCTCGCCCGCCGTGTGCTCGGGGAGCACGATCGCCACAAGATTCCGGCAATTCTCGGCACACGCGGCGATGGTGATGTCCACGATGCGTTGCCAGACCGTCAGCGTCGCCGCGTCCTTCGATTGGAGCTGCACAAGGGTCTTGCGAGCCTCGGTAAGCGCAGCCTCCGCACGCTCGACCGCCCCAAGCTCATCGGGCCACTCGGCCAGCAGCTTGGGCGTCACCTGCGGGGCATATTTCTTGACCACCGTCCCAATCGGTGTGTCGGTCTTGCACTCCGCTTGCGCCAGCTTGTACAGGCGATCCGTGTCCGCAAGCCGAAGTGTCGCCAGATCGGCTCGGCCCGCATCGATCTCCCGCATCAGCTTTCCCGTCACCATCGCGATCGGCAGGCCCCAATCGCCCAGGTGATTCTGCCGAACCACCTTCCACCCCAGTCGCTCAAAGACGCGGGCCACCGCGTCGCCGATGATCGTCGAGCGAAGATGCCCGACATGCATCTCCTTGGCGAGATTGACCCCGCAAAGATCAACCACGACGGTCTGCGGGTTCGCCAGCTTGGCAATGCCCAGCGATCCGTTGTCGAACGCCGCCAAAAGTTCGGCGATCGCCGCAGGCCTGAGCGTGAGATTGATGAACCCAGGCCCGGCAACCGCTGCCGAGCCAAGGGGCTCGCAAAGGTCGTCGAGCTTCACATGGGCCAGCAAGGCGGTGGCAACCTCGCGTGGCGGCTTGCCCACACGCTTGGAAAGGCCCATCGCCGCATTGCACTGAAAGTCCCCCAGCTTGGGGTTCTTGTTGGCGGCGATAAGCGGGTTGGCCTCTCCGGTGAGATCGGGATAGGCAAGGCGGATCGCAGCCACAAATCGCTCCGCCAACAATTCGACGGGGTCAAATGAAGGCGAGCGATCGGCGGCATTCGTGGGTTCGGGGGGCATGGGGTCTGATGGTAGTGGCAATCCCGAGCCCTCGTGACTCTTCATCTCCCGCAGCATCGAAGTGGCAGTCTTCCTTCCCTACCATTCCCAGGTGGTGGGAGCCTGCTTGATTACTTCGGTGCCCGTTGGCATCGGTGGAGGCCCGCGTTGATGTATGTCAAGTCCGCCAAGACGGGAAAGCCCTCGAAGAAGGCCGCCGCCGTCGTCCAAATCCCATCCCTCAACAGCACCCGCCCCGCAGGCATGCCCGACGTGCAGTCGGCCGGAGACCTTCGCAAGATCGCCATCGACCGCGTGGGCGTGAAGGACGTCACCTACCCCATACGCCTGGCAACCAAGGACGGCGGCGAGCAGACCACCGTCGCCAAGATCAACATGTACGTCAGCCTGCCCCACACGCGCAAGGGCACGCACATGAGCCGCTTCCTCGACGTCCTCAACGAGGAGTCGGCAACGCCCATCACCCCGGCCCGCATTCCCGCGATCACGCGGGCGATCAAGGAGCGACTCGACGCCCAGCAGGCCCATTTCGAGGCAAGCTTCACATATTTCATCAAGAAGACCGCCCCCGTGTCCGGGCGTGTGGGGCTCATGGATTATCGCGTCGCGTTCGAGTGCACCAGCAACAGCCACGACGATTTCGTGATGACCGTCATGGCGCCCGCGACGAGCCTGTGCCCCTGCAGCAAGGAGATCAGCGCGTACGGGGCCCACAACCAGCGCTGCCACATCGTGGCCAAGGTCCGGTTCAATGGCATGTTCTGGATCGAGGATCTCGCCCGCACGCTCGAGCAGTCGGCGAGCACCGAGGTTTTCGCAATCCTCAAACGACCCGACGAGAAGTGGGTCACCGAACGGGCCTTCGAGAACCCCAAGTTCGTCGAGGACATCGTGCGAGACCTTGCGATCTCGCTGGACAAAAACGACCAGGTGACGTGGTACCAGATCAACAGCGAGAACTTCGAGAGCATCCACAACCACAACGCCTACGCGCAGATCACCCGCAAGAAAGACGCAAAACGCAGGCGAACGTGACTGGTTGTCTTTGGTGGCACCGGTCTCCGGACCGGTGTCGCAACACTGCTCTGGAGAGCAGTGCCACCAAGTGCATCTAGAACGTCATCGCCGTGGAGCTCTCGCGCACGACAAGCCGCGTCGGCACCCTGATTGCAACGGCCGGGGCCTTGGGCTCGTCGATGCGCCGGACCAGCATGCGAATCGCGGTCGCGCCCACCTGCGCCATGCCCAGCGCAACTGTCGAGAGACTCGGGCGGATCATCCGCGAGAGCTGTGTGTCGTCGAATCCCACCACGCGGAGCTGATCGGGCACCCAGATCTTGGCCGATTCCGCCGCTCGCATGATTCCCACGGCGATCTGGTCATTCCCCGCCAGCACGCCCGCCGCCGACAGGGCCCCGATGTCGTGCCCACCCTTGATCATGCGCAAAAGCCATTCCTTGCCCCAGTCCACCGAGTACTCACCCAGCGCAACCTGATCGGGCCTCGCGGTGAATCCGCGCCGTGCCAACGCCCCCGTGAACCCCGATGCCCGCCGCTGAGTGTCGTAGTTATCTATCGGGCCTCCGACAAAGTACAGGCGGCCCGGATCAACCCATCGCAACAGGTGCTCGACAGCCTCCGACGTGCCCTTGTCGTTGTCGAGCAAAACGCTGTCGAGCCCGTACTCTGTCAGATCAGTATCCACGACCACCGTCGGCAGCGCCGCCGCCAGCGCGTCGCGCCACAATGGGTTCTCCGGCTTCTCGATCATGAGCACC
>JAYVUC010000039.1:0-12076 GCA_043788295.1 Phycisphaerales bacterium | reverse complement strand
GCGGCATCGTGACCCGGCCGTTGATGAACAGCCGGGGCTCGTCCGATCGGGGCAGTGAATTGACCGCAGGTGGCTTCTCGCAACCGCCAAACGGTTCGGCGTGGCGTTCTCGCGTGACCTCCGCGAGCTCTGTCGGCACGTGCAACGCGATCGGGACAAGATCGAGTGCCTTGCAGAGGCGTTCCAGAGTGGTCAGCGCGCCGGTGCGCAGATCGAAACTCGCCCGCAGGTCGGTGAGCGGTGCCAGCAGCCCCTTGCCGTCATCAAAGAAAACCGCGTCAGTCATGCCCCACAGTGTATCAGAACCGACCACCGCGTTGCACAGCCGCCACACTACATGCGGCGGATGCCCTTGCGATGCAGACCCGACGTGAGACCCAGCACAGGGTTCAGCAGCAGAAAGAGCGGTGAAAGTACGAGCCCCAGAACGCCCGTGTACAGGGCCGACAGAAACCTGTACCCCAGTTCCGAGGAGGCGCTCCAGACCACAGGATCGTACATCGAGCGAAGCGTAAAGAACGCGACGACCAGCACGTTGGCGACCAGAGACGCAAAGATCGAAACCAGCGCGATGGTGAGCGGGTTCTTGCGGAACACCAGCGTCCGCGTGGCGAGCGTGAGTTGGGCGGCAACCAGATAGCCCAACGCGTATGGCCCCGGGACATTGACGATCCCATGGCCGTCGCCCAGCGCCTGGTCAAATGTCAGGTCCATGCAAAGCCCAAGAATGAGGCAGGCCCACATCGCGTGCTTGGGCGGGGCCCCGATCGCAACCACCACCGCCAGCACCATGACAAAGCTTGGCGCGATGGGGCGGCCACCCAGAGCGAACCCCGGCTTGAGCCCAAGCTCCAGCCCGATCATCACGCCCGCGAGGATGAGGAACACAAACCACCTCATCGCGGCACGCTCCTCCCCCCCGACACCGCGTCGTCGTTGAGACGTAGCACGACCTCGGCCACTCGGGTGACGTCGACAGTGGGACGCACCGTGATGACGTTGCGCAGGATCTGATCCGGGGCGGCATCGACCGACTCGATCACGCCCACAATGAGCATCTGCGACGTGCCGGGCCAGTCACTGTCGAAAAGGCGAACGATCTGGCCCGGGAGCGGCTCAGGGATCGGGTCGCCCTCGGCACTGCGATCGGCCAGCACGAAGACGTCACCCCGCAGGCGGCCGTCGCCCAGGGGTTGTAGATTCGCTGCGAGCGGCAGCAATTGCCCGGCCTTGCCCTCAATAGCGACACGGAGCTTGCCCGCCGACTTTCGTGTGATGGGCTGCACGAGGCAAACCGGGCCCGCCGACGAGACGACCCGGCCCACGAGTTGGAGGCCCGTTGTGGTCGCGACGGTGTTGGTGTCGGCGTGCCCGCCCTGGATCAGCCGCACCCGAAGCACGCCGCTGGAAAGATCGGACGACATGCCGATGACCGGGGCAGCAATGAGCCTGACTGGCAGATTGGGATTGAGCGAGAGCCCACCCTGGAGCTGCTGTATGAGATCACGCAGGCGTTCGTTCTCCGTGCGTTCACGCAGGAAGAGCGACTTGTACCCCTCAATCTCCTCCTGCATGAGCTTGACCTGCTCATCGGTGGTCTTGGGCGAGGCGGGGAAAAAAACATGAACAACGTGCGACGAAAGGTCCGCGACCGGCGCGGTTGGTATCACGACGAGCTGAGACAGCGGATGGACCCAGCCCAGCCACCTCGCGGGCAGGACGGCGAAAACCAGCAGCAGCCCGACGGTGATCGGGAACATGCGTGGGCCGCGGTTTGAGTGTGAATTGAAACGGGACATGTGATGATGAAGTGAAACGGCTGTGGTTCACCCGTCGACATTGTTCTCGAGGTTGACGTGCCAGCGGTCCATGTTCTCAAGCCAGATCGCTGTGCCCCTTGCGACGCACGTGAGTGGGTCGTCGGCCAGGCGGACCTCAAGCCCGGTGGATTTCGAGATGACCAGCGGAAGCCCACGCAGGAGCGAACCACCCCCTGCCATCGTGATGCCGTTGTCCACCAGATCGGCGGCCAATTCAGGCTCGACTTTTTCCAGCGTGCGCGCCACGGCCTGAACAATCGCCGAGACCGGCTCCTGCAATGCCTCGCGGATTTCCTCCGTCGTGATGCTGGTCTTGCGGGGCAGGCCGCTGATCATGTCGCGCCCGCGGACATCCATCGTGGATTCCGGACCCGTCGGGGCGGCCGACCCGATCTCGATCTTGATCCGCTCGGCCGTCTGCTCGCCGATCATCATGTTGTACGCCCGTTTCATGTGGGCGATGATCGCCTCGTCCATGTCGTCGCCCGCCACACGCACCGACTCGCACGTCGCAATGTCGCCCAGCGACATCACCGCCACCTCCGTCGTGCCCCCGCCGATGTCCACGATCATGCTCGCCGTGGGCTCGACGAACGGCAGCCCCGCGCCGATCGCCGCCGCAACGGGCTCCTTGATCAGATATGTCTTTCGCGCTCCCGCGCGCGATGCCGACTCGTACACCGCCTGCTTCTCAACCGCCGTAATCCCCGAGGGGACGCTGACAACCACGCGCGGACCGAAGATTCGGCTGTTCCCGTTGACCTTGCGGATGAAGTACCCCAGCATCGCCTCGGTGATCTCAAAGTCGGAGATCACACCGTCCTTCAGCGGGCGAATGGCCGTTATGGTGCCGGGCGTCTTGCCCAGCATCTCCTTGGCGACCCACCCGACCGCCGTGCCGTTGCGCAAAACTTTGTTGGTGCCCTTGGTGACAGCGACCACGCTGGGCTCGTTGAGCACGATGCCCTGCCCGCGAACCGAGACAAGGGTGTTGCACGTGCCCAGGTCGATCCCCATGTCGACGCTGAAGAGACCAAGGAATCGGTCGAATATCACGGTCAATGGCCTCCTGCCGGCGGCACGCCCTCCGGGGCGCGGTGTGGTCAGTATACGGATGGATTATCGACTGTGCGTCACTCCGGGCGACAACACAGCACAATCGGTAGCCCCGACGACTTCCCCGACAACAATCCGGAGCAAAACGGGCAACACCCGCTGGTCGCGGGTGTTGCGGGCCGAAACTTCATGCCCCGGCTGGGGGTGAGGTCTTGGGTGGAGTTCAGGTGGTCTGGTTTACTTCTTCATCGCCACGCTGCCACTGCGGGTCGGCTGGGCGTTCTCGGCTGGGGTAGGGGTCGATTCGATCTGCGGCAGTGGCGTGAGCGCATCGCCCGGATTGATCTGGATCACCGCGGGCTTGGGAGCCCTGGGCAAGGGTGCCCAACCATGACGGACCTTGCCGCGCGTGTCCAGCTCGATCTTCGCCTTGTTCTCGTACCCCTCGGTGGTCGAACCCTTGCCCAGGCTCTCGAGCTGGGCCTCCTGCTTGGTGCGGATCTCGGCCAGCTTGCCCCTGAGGTTGTCGAGGCTACCGGACTCATAGCGGCTGTTGCGGTCGATCGTCTCCTGACGCTTCTCCATAATCGTGATCATCCGCTCGTTGCGCGAGATCGCGTCGACCTGATGGTCAAGCTGGAAGAGCTGCGCCTGGAAGTCGCCCCGCTCGGCCTCGAGCTTCTCCAGAAGGTCGGCCATGCGGTGTTCCTGCTCTCCCATGAACCCAAGATCGCGGTCAATCTCGACCTGACGCGATGTGTACGACGCGACCACCTGCTCGACCCGGGTCGCCTTGGTGACCGCCTGATCGACCGTCAGCGACTCGTTGTTGAAGTTGATGCGGACCTCGGGGGCATGCGACCCGATCTCACCAGTGGTGGGGGAATACGACGCGGGCACCATCGCCGTGTGGATGTCCTGGACCGACTGGGCACGGGCGAGCATGCCGTGGAGTGAGGTCAGGTCGTTCGCAGCCAGATCGACGACGCGGACCGCGACCGCCTGCTCGCGCCTGAGCTGCGAGACCTGTTCGCGGAGCTGGGCCAGATCGCTGCGCACCGCCGCGATCCTGGGGGCGTACTGGGCTTCCAGATCGCGGATCTGCGCCCGGAGCGCAGCCGGATCGTCGATCACCGAATCCACCGCCCCGTGGATGTTTGTTCGGGCTTTGTCCATAAGCAGACGTGCCCGGACAGGCCCGACGACAGCAAGCCCTGCGATCCCAACGAGCCCACCGATAATCCCAAACCGGACGACATTCTTGATGCAACCCATGGCGAGGCCTCCTTAGGCGGGAGCCGTTGGGGCGAGCCGTCCAATGGGCCCGACCGACACGTGATCTTCCGCGGAAGGTTGTTGGGAGAGGGTTTCGTGCGATTTCACGAATCTTGCAGGTTGTCCAAGGTCGGGCCCAGGCTCTGGGGACTGTCAGACTGGGCAAGGTGAAATTGGCTACCATGGCCGACCATGAGAATCGCTGAATTCATTCGTTGTCGTTCGGGGCAGGGACTCTCGGCCGGTCTCGCCCTGATGGTTGGGGCGGGCGTGGCGGCGATTTCGGGGCGTGCCCTGGCCCAGGACCAGTACCTGGACGCCATCAACAAGCGGGTGCGCGAGGTGGCCGACGATCTGCGAAGCGACAAGATTCTGCTCCCGGTGTTCGCCAAGATGCAGCCGCCCCCGGCCGACGTCCTGGCCCCCCTCGTGGCCGGTCCAGCCTGGGAGTTGATCGATCCGTCCTCCCCGCGATGGGCCGCCGCCAAGGCGTGGGTGGAGGCTGCCCCGCAGCAGGATGCGCTCAAGGCACTCGCGGCAGCCACCGACAAGGCAAAGCCCGGACTCGCGTTCGCGATTCGAT
This sequence comes from Phycisphaerales bacterium, assembly GCA_043788295.1. GTDB lineage: Bacteria > Planctomycetota > Phycisphaerae > Phycisphaerales > UBA1924 > UBA2396. The sequence continues at coordinate 7,342 of JAYVUC010000039.1, read as the reverse complement.
ATGGAGCGGCCGACTCGCGTGACGCCGTGATGCTGGGTATGCACGTGGAGCTTGGAGAAGACGCGACCATCTCCGCGGCGCAAGAGCTTTATGTCCCTCGCGCCGAGTGGATGCAGATGCTCGCCAACATCGAGGCGACCAGGCTCCAGGCCGACGCCAAGCCCGCCGAGGCGATGGCGGTGATGGTGAACCTGATGTACTTTGGGCGTCAGCTCTGTGATCGCGAGCTGGCGGCCGAGATGAGGCTTGGGTACGGGCTCGTCGCTTCTTCGCTGGAGCGGATCAGAGATATCGCGTTCATGGACTGCAACGGGCCCCGCAAACTGACCGCCGACGACATCAAGGGTGTGATCGAGCGAGTGCAGGAGAACAAGGGGCTCTGGCTCGCGCGGCTTCGCTTTCCCGAGGGGGACCGGATCGGGATCGAGCAGCTGATCTCGCGTGCATACGGGACAACCGAGCTGGCCGACCCGCATCGCGTGGGCCCCATGATGGCGAAGATCGCGGCGAAGGATCACCCCCTGATGATCTTCAACGAGGCGGCGCGATGGTCGGCGGTTGCGACAGGGCTCTCGACGCGCACGGCGGCCTCCAAGACTCTTTCGGAGGTTTATGCCGACTGGATGTCGCGGTGGAGCGTGGACTACTTCAATCCGCAGATGAAGCAGATTTTCGCGTTCGAGAGGCTTCCCAAGGGCAGCAGCCCCATCGTCGGCCTGCTGGGCGACCTCAAGGACATCTACGACCGGCGGCAGGTGCTGTGGGTCGAATCCGTCGGCACTCGGGCCGCACTGGGAATGCTCGGGTATTTCTATTCCAACAAGGCGTTCGCACGGATGGTCACGTCGGCCAGCCCACTCTGGCTCGAAAAAGAGGGCGATCCCTACAACCCGGAGGGGCGAAATCGCGGCGGGATCCAGACCCTCCAGTATTTCCGCCCCGGCGTGGACACCAACGGCCAGACCCATGACATGACCGTTGTGCCCGGCACGGGCGAGAACTTTCTTGCCCCGCTCAAGGACGACGTTTGGGTGCTCTACTCTGTGGGGTCCGACCAGCAGGCCAACTTCGCAAAGATCGTCCAGAACACCGCCCAGCGCGTCACCAACGCCGACTACATCATCTGGCCCCCCATGGCGTCGCTCATCCGCAAGAATCTGAAAGACACGAACAGGTTGCGCTGATCTCAATTGAACTGGGCGGCTCCACAACCATGCCGCCAAGGAAACACGGATGTCCCAAGGCGGCCAATCGGGCAAGGTCGAGAAACTGGTGATCATCGGATCGGGGCCCGCCGGGTGGACTGCGGCGATCTATGCCGCCCGCGCCCAGCTCGACCCGCTCGTGATCGTCGGCGTTCCCAAGCAAAACCCGTCGATCGTGTTGCCCGGCGGACAGTTGATGCTGACCACCGAGGTGGAAAACTACCCCGGATTCCCGCACGGCGTTGACGGCCCCAAGATGATGGGCATGTTCCGTGAGCAGGCCGAGCGATTCGGAACCAGAATCCTGGACCTGGATGTCACGCGGTGCAACTTTGCCACGAATCCGTTCGAGCTGCACACCCACGACGGCGGCGACGGGCCCGTCGGGTTGGTTCACGCTCACGCGGTGATCCTCGCGACGGGAGCGACGGCCAACTGGCTCGGGCTCCCTAACGAGTATCGCCTCGCAACGACGGGCGGGGGTGTGTCGGCGTGCGCGGTGTGCGACGGCGCGCTGCCGGCGTTCCGCAATCAGCCCCTTGCCGTTGTGGGCGGGGGAGACACGGCGATGGAAGAGGCGTCGTACCTGACGAAGTTCGCCAGCGAGGTGTTCCTGATCCACCGCCGCGATTCGCTCCGCGCCAGCAAAATCATGCAGAAGCGGTTCTTGGACAGGCCCAACGCCAGGACGATGTTCAATAAGGCGGTCATCGATGTCGAGGGCGATGAGAAAATCTCAGCAGTCATTCTTGAAGACACCGTCACCAAGGTGCAGTCTCGGCTCGAGGTGAAAGGCCTCTTCATCGCAATCGGACACACACCCGCGACCGCCTTCCTCAAGGACAGCGGGATCACGCTCGACGACGCCGGTTATGTCGCGCTCAGGACGCGAACAAGCATGACCAACATCGAGGGTGTGTTCGCGGCCGGAGACGTCGCCGACGCTCACTATCGGCAGGCGGTGACGGCGGCGGGCATGGGGTGTGTGGCTGCGTTGGACGCGGAGCGGTGGCTCGCCGCGAACGGCGTCCACTGATTGCAAGCTCAATCTTTGGGCTGTTTCTGTGGGTTGAGGACCGAACCCAGAATCCCACCTCCCATGATCGCGGCAATGCACGCGAGAGATGTGACGGGTGAAAGGACAAAGTCCCATCCGCCTGTGGCATCGCGGGCGATGGGCCAATGCGCCGCGAGCGGTAGCAGCATCTTGAGCCCGATGAAGCCCAGGATCAGAATCATGCTCTGCGTGAGGTACCGGAAGCGCTGGTTGATGGCGGCGACGGCGAAGTAGATCGCGCGAAGGCCCATGATCGCAAGGCAGTTCGACGCGAGAACGATGAACGGGTCTTTCGTCACGCCGAAGATCGCGGGGATGCTGTCGACCGCGAAGATCGTGTCGGCGACGTCGACGACGATCAGGGCGAGAAGGAGCGGCGTGATCGCAAAGAGCCCGTTCACTCGGGTGAGAAAGCGCGGGCCGTCGTACTCGCTCGACACGCGCACAACGGCCCGGGTGAGCCGCACCGCGATGTTTTTCTCAAGATCGGGGCTCTCCTCGTCGCCTGAAAGTGCGAGCTTGATCGCCGTGAAGAGCAAAAAAGCCCCGAAGACGTAGAGCACCCAGTCGAAGTGGTGCACGAGCTCAGCGCCTAGGAAGATCATGAGCCCGCGCAGCGCGACCGCACCGATGATGCCCCAGAAGAGCACGCGGTGCTGGAACTGCGAGGGCACCTTGAAGTATGTGAGGATGATCGCAATCACCATCATGTTGTCGAGGCTCAGAACCAGCTCGAGCACGTACCCAGTCGTGTACATGATCATCGCGTCCCTGCCGTTCCAGGGCATGAGCTTGCTTGGAGCGGGCGCATCGTCGGGCCGCGCGCTGAGAGTTGGGCCCCAGTGCTCCGCGCCAGGCGCGACGGCCTGCCCGCCCAGGCCAAAGACATGGTTGTCGTAGAGAACGAAAATCACGGCGTTGAACGCCAGGGCGAGCGCGACCCAACCGGCCGTCTGGCGCAGAGCCTTGGACGCCGAGATGGAGTGGGAACCTCGATTGAGCCAGAAAAGGTCGATGGCGAGCAGAAATCCCAGGAGCGAGATGAAGGCGACGTAGAGCCAAACGATGGGCGTCAATGAACTTCTCCGGAAATCCCAGGCACCGTGGCCTGAAACCGAACGTACACGCACACGCACGCGACACGGGCCGGCACGCGACACGCGGCCTCTGGTTGAATATTCACTTGGGCGTGGCCGGATTGAGCGGCTGGGGGTCGCCCCGCATGGCCGCGAGACCCGGTGTGAGCCGCGCGTAACAGGGGCCCGTCCCGGTGAGCCGGGCGGAAAGGAGCGAGGCGAGCTGAGCGAGTCTGGGGTCCGATGACTTTGCCGCCACCACCAGCGCGGGGTCGTCGGCGGCCTTCACGCGGGAAATGAGGGCAAACGCCTGCACGGCCGGATCCGAATCGGTCAACGCGAGCGTGTCCAGCGCTTCCATTTCCTTGAACTGCCCGGCGTGTGGCATCGCGGCGACGAGCATCAGCTTGCCCTCGCGGGAAAGGCTTGGATATTTCGCCACGAGCGCCGCCGCGATGGTCGCACGATCCGCAGCCCACGCGACCAAAAGATCCTCGGCTGGCTCGGGCTGAGCAGTGGCGAGCGGGGTTGCGGGCGTTACTGCCGAAGGAGGCTCGATGGGCTTGGCGGCAGGAGCCGGCTTGGTGCTGGGCTTTGCGTCACCCGCCTTGGGTTCGGGCACCTTGGGATCAGGCTTGGCGTCGGTGGGCGTGAAGCCCGTGGTGCCGGACCGCGCCTCGATCACCCGTGGCGCCACCTTCACAATTTCCTGCGTCCAGAGCGATCTTCGTGCGGCGGCGAACGCGCGGATGAGCCCCATGCCCTCAGCCGACGCGATGGTCTTGGCGAGTTCCGCGGGCTTGAGGCGAGCCTCCTCGATCCCCGTGCGGATCGTGAGCGAGCTGTCGGTGGCCAGCGAGTGCGGGCCTTGCTCAAAGCCTCCGGAATCCTTGGAGGCAAAGCCCTGCAGGAGTCGCCACTTGATCTGAGACTGCTGATCGCACATGAGCTCGGTGAGAAAGCTGGTGAAGCCCCAGTCCGCGTGGATGGTGAGCTGTATTGATTCCTGCTTGTCGAGCCTGAGGCGGCGGTCGAGTTGGAAGACCTCGGGCGTTGCCAGCGACGAAACTCCCGTCGAGCGCATGTTGAGCACGGGAGCGAGCATGACGCGGGTGTTGATGGGCCTGTCGGTGCCAAGGCCCAGCGGGATCGCGGCAACGTTGCGCAGAGTGACCTTCAACGGCGCTTCTTCGACGGCCGACGTTCTGGGCGGCATGTCGGCCAGCAGCGTGATGAACGACTTGGGCTCGGCGATCATCTTGTCGATCCAACCCGGTACCGACTCGGCGAGCCGGGTGAGCTCGTCTCGCGCCGGGCTGGGCGATTCGACCTTGCCGGCCAGCTTGTCGGCGCGGCTCCGAGCCATCGCGCCCACGGGAGTCATGGGAACCGCACCCTGCGCTTCCCGATAGGCGGCGATCGCCTCGCTCGTGCGCTCCAGGGCCTCGAACGCGAGCCCGCGTCCAAACTGGGTCGTGCTCCAGATCATGCCGCCCCTGGTGGACTGTGCCTTGATGTTGTCGAGCAGGACCATCGCCGCCTCGGGCTCGCCCTGTCGCACTTTCAGCACCGCCCGGACCAGGTCGGGCCCGGCCTGGGTCTTGCCGATGTCACCCTCGAACTTGGCGATGTCGGGCTCAACTCTTTCTGTTTCGAGGCCCGCCATGACACGCCAGAACTGGAGATCGAGCAAGGCCCCGTTGGCCTGGCGATTCGCTTCCTCTCGCGTGAGCTGCACAGGCCGTTTTTTGTCGTCAACCGCGATCTTGAACATGAACTCGACGGACCTGTTCATGTCCAGAAGCGAGCCGGTGAGGCTGGGGGCGTTCTCCGTGGCGATCGATGCCGCGAAGCGCACCTTCTCGTTCTCGGGCCCCAGGCGCAGATCCTCGGGGTTTCCCACGTCAAGCCCCTCGCCGATGCCCGTCACCGACGCCTTGTACCGACGCAACTTGTCGCGCTGGGTTTCCAGGCTCGCGTTGAGAAGGTCAAGAATCGCGGTGGGCCCCTTGACCTGCCAATCCAGAATAAGTGATTCGACGTCGCTTCCCACGGGCGCGGGGGCGTGCGCGCTCGCGATGAGGCTCAGGCCGTTCTTGTGGTACCGCGCCGCCTCCGTGTACGACCCATTCGCCGCAAGCTCGTTGGCCATGGTCAGGTGCACCATCGCGTCGAGGGGGTCGGCCAGGAGCAGGTTGGATAGCAGCTCAAATTGCCCGACGATATCGCCGGGCCTGTCCTGCTGGAACGTGGTCAGCGCCAGCATCGCCGCCTCTTTGTTCGTCGAGTCGGTCGTTGTCGCCACCCTGAGCATCCGCCGGAAGCCCTGCTCATCCCCAGACTCACGGTAGAGCAACGCGGCGTCGATCGCGAGCCGACTCCGCAGCGCGGAATCGAACGCCGACGCTTTGGGGCCCGTCGTGAACTTCTCGTAGAGTTCCAGGCGATCCGAGGCGGTCTGCTTCTCCCCGATCACTCCCGTGATGATACGAAGGAGTACGACCGTGTCGGATGGGTCCAGCACGAACAGCTGCTTGGTCAGCTCGCGTGCCTGGTCCGCCTGCCCGGCGTTCCACGCTGTTTCGATCCGCTTTCGGAGGAGGTCCGCGTCGCCGGGCGCGAGCTCCGCCGCGATGGAGAGACCCAGCCCCGCGACTTTGTAGTCGTCGGCCGTGGGCTCGTCGATGAGCCTGAGGTCGGCCAGACATGTGCGAGCGATCTGGCGGACGGCGAACTCCACGATCGCCTCCATGGAATTGTCCTTCGCCGGTGCTTTGGTGGCGGGCACGCCGGGCGATGGGGACACTGGCTTGGTTGTCGATTTGCTCGCCGGTGGGGTCGTTGCCGGTGGGGTCGTTGCCGGTGGGGTCGTTGGTTGCGTGGCGGGTTTGGCGATGAGCCCGTCGGCGGGCGTGGGTTGCAAGGCGGACGCAACCTGTCCGGCGGCCAGCGAGAGGGCGACGGTCCACCCAACCAGCGCGTGCGCCCGTCGCGCCGCGCGGGGGAGAATGAGCAGAGCGAGATGGTGGTGCGTCCGTGCCACGTGATTAGCCTCCGGCTGTGTATATCCAGATGAACGAGGTCGCCCCGGCGAGAAAGGCGGACAGACAACAGACCTCCAGCACGCCCACGACGCGGGGATTGGCTCTTGGGAAGAGCCGGTCGGCGACCATGAACATGAAGAGGACTTGCCCGCCCGCAAACGACATCACTCCAAGGGACAAGAAGACCGGCCTGAGCATTGGCAGGTCCAGTGGCCTGCCCCACACGAGCCACAGGCCCACGATGGTCATGGCCAGCGACCAGACCGTAAAGACGGCTGTTCTGATGGTTACGCTGGCGGCGCGGGTGAGGTTCATGCCATTTCCGACGTGCTGGAGAGAGGGTTGTGGGGGGGGTTATCCCATGGCCATCGAGATCAGGAACTCGGCGTTGGTCTTGACCTTCTTGAGCTTGCCCTTCATCAATTCCATCGCCTCGACGATGTTCATATCCGAAAGAACCTTGCGGAGGCGATACACCAGCTCCAGCTCCTTGGGATCCAGCAGCAGCTCCTCGCGGCGGGTGCCCGAGGCGGGGATGTCGATACAGGGGTAGATCCGCTTGTCCATGAGCTTGCGATCAAGGTGCAGCTCGCTGTTGCCCGTGCCCTTGAACTCCTCAAAGATCACCTCGTCGGCCTTGCTGCCCGTATCCACCAGCGCCGTGCCGATGATCGTCAGGCTGCCGCCCTTCTCTATCGCGCGAGCGGCTCCGAAGAACTTCTTGGGCTTCTGCAGGGCGTTGGCGTCGATCCCGCCCGTCATGATCTTGCCCGAGTGGGGCTGCTCAGCGTTGTACGCTCGCGCCAGCCGCGTGATGGAGTCGAGCAGAATCACCACGTCGTCCCCGAACTCGACCATCCGCTTGGCCTTCTCGATGACCATGTCGGCGACTTGCACGTGCCGACCGGCCTGCTCATCGAATGTGCTGGCGACAACCTCCACCGTCTTGGACGTCTGGCG